>WOUW01000006.1 GCA_009773055.1 Paracoccaceae bacterium | reverse complement strand
CGGAGGCAAGTCCGCCGCGATGATGGCGGTGCCCAAGGCTGAAAAGCTGACCGGGTATCATGTCGGCGGCATCTCGCCCTTCGGGCAGAAGCGCGCGGTGCCGACAGCCATCGAGGCAACCGCCTGCACCGCCCCCCGGGTCTGGATCAACGCGGGCCAGCGCGGGCTTTTGCTGTCGCTGACGCCCAAGGCGGCGCTTCAAGCCCTGTCGGCCAAGGCCCTCGCCCTGATCGCCTGACCCTTAGCGCCCCCTGGTCCAGGCGCGGTAGGGACGTTCCAGCCACACGGTCGCCGCGACCGAGACCGCAATCGACAAGGCCCCCAGCGCCAGCATCACGCCGACCGAACCGTAGGGCGCAACGCCCGCGATGCGCAACAGGGTGCCTGCGACCGAAAAGACCAGAAGATGCAGAAGATACAAAAGATACGACGCCTCGCCCCAGACCATCGTCCAGCGGGGCACCCGCCATCCCCCCGCCGCCAGCCCGTAGACCAGCGCCGCCGAGGGCAGGCCCGCAACCCAGGCCCGGCCCCAGGCGAAGGTGACGGTATGCGTCACCACCAGTGCCAGCCCGATGGTCCCGATAACGACAGCTGGCAGGGCACCGGCCCGCCAGCCCTTGCCCACCGCCAGGGCGATCAGCCCGCCGAACAGGAACTCGATGACGCCAGAATACTGAATGATCCCGAATTCGGCAGGCAACGGAAGCCGCAGAGCCTTCAACGCCAGTGTCACCAGCGACCATATCGCCAGCGCTCCCAGGACAGCGCCGTTGCCCCCGCGAAAGAATGTCGCGGCGACGATCAGGTAGAAAAGCCCCTCGACCGTCAGCGTCCAGGCCACCGCCATCACCTGCTGCGGCACCGGCAGCAGAAGGACCGACGCAAGAACCTTCCCGACCGAGGGCCATTCCGACCAGTCTCCCCGCATCCCCGCCAGCGCCGCCAGTGCGATCAGCGTCAGACCCAGCGCCGCCCAGTAGGGCGGTACGACCCGCCAGAACCGCTGGCGCAGAAACCACCAGGCCCCCCGGTCGGCGCGGCCCTGAACCGAATGAAAGATCACGAAGCCCGACAGGACGAAGAACACGTCGACGCCAGCCTCGCCGCCCTTGAACCAGCCCACAATCCCGGGATCATGCCCCTCGAAGACCGAGGCCGCCTGCAGGTGGAACAGGACGGCCAGCGTGGCGGCCACGCCGCGCAGCATTTGCAATCCACCGATCATCCACACTGCCTCTGCCTGCCAGGCGGCGATGTTGCTCGCCGTATCCCCCAAGTCAACCAAGCGATTGCGCTTTCCTTGCGACCCTGCCTCGGCCACAAAGGGGCAACCCCGGAGACCCCATGCCCGACACCGCCCGCGCGCCCCGCCTTGCCGTCCTGATCGACGCCGACAACATCCCCGCGCGCCATATCGAGGCCGTGCTGGACGAAATCGCCGGGCTGGGCGAACCCTCGGTCCGCCGGGTCTACGGCGACTGGTCCAGTTCGGCCCTGTCGCAATGGAAGGAAAAGGCCCGAATGCTGGGACTGGTCATGCATCAGCAATCGGCCAACACCAAGGGCAAGAACGCCAGCGACATCGGCCTCGTGATCGATGCGATGGACATCCTGCACGCAGGCAAGGTCGACGGCTTCGTCCTCGTCTCCTCCGACAGCGATTTCACCCGCCTCGCCTCCCGCATCCGCGAGGATGGCCTTCAGGTGATCGGCGTGGGCGAGAAGAAGACGCCGGAAAGCCTGCGCAATGTCTGCAACCGTTTTCTGTTCCTCGAAAACCTGACCGCTGCGCCGGAACTCGCGGCCGATACGCCGATGCCCGCAAAGCCTGTCAAGGACCAGCCAAAGCCCGAAAAGGACCCGCCGTCCAAAGCGATCCCGCTGATCCTTGCCGCGATGAAGAAGATCGGGATCGAAGAGGATGCCTATCCGCTGGGCCAGCTTGGTCAGGTCCTGACCCAGCTATACCCCGACTTCGATAGCCGCAGCTATGGCAGTGCCCGGCTGTCGGACCTTCTGAAACGCACGGGCCGCTTCGATGTCCAGAAGGGCGAAACCAATCAGCTGATGGTCCGCGACAAGGCCTAGAAGATCGTCGCCAGCCACCCGGCAAAAGTCTCGACCGCCGGACGACGCGGGCCCCGGGGCAGCACGACGGCATAGGTCACCCGCGGCAGCCCCTGCAGCGGCAACACGACAAGGCGCCCGGTCGCCAGATCGTCCCGACAGATGATCTCGGTTGCCAGCATCGCCCCGAGGCCCTTGCGCGCTGCCGACATCTCCAGATGCGGACTCCCAAGCTGCACCCGGTTCAGCCGGGCGGGATCAATTCCGGTTGCGGCAAGCTGCATGTGCTCCCAGGGACTGTCCGCCCCAGCGACCCAGGGAATGGTCTGAAGATCGACCGGACCTGACTGCAGAAGCGACGGCGCACAGACGGCCAGAAGCGGGACCTGCGCAAGCGGTCGCACTTCCTCGTCCGGCGCCTCGACCCAGCCATCGGCGAGCGCCCGGATCGCCATGTCGAAGCCGCCCTTCGAGAAATGCTCCTTCGAAGGACTCGGCGACATCGCCACTTCGATCCCGGGATGCTTGGCCCAGAAGTCGGGCAGACGCGGCATCACATGCGTCTCGGCGATGAAGGTTGTCGTCGTCACCCGCACCACCCGCCGCGCCTCGGTCCGACGCAACGCTTCGACTCCGGTTTCGATGGTGCCGAACCCGTCGGCCAGACTGCGCGCCAGCGCCTCGCCCGCCTCGGTCAACGCGACAGTCCGCCCCGCCCGCTGCACCAGAGGCACCCCCAGCTCTGCCTCCAGCGCGCGCACCTGCTGGGTGACGGCGGCATGCGTGACATTCAGAACCCGTCCCGCACCGGCGAACCCGCCGTGCCGCGCGGTGGCGTCAAAGGCCCGAAGCATCGCCAGGGAAGGCAGGTCACGCCAGCGCGACATGTAAGTCCACCTTTCTTCCCGTGGATTTTCCTGATTCGGATTATTGCATGTTTCATGGCATTGACGTCAGGCTACATTGTCACGGGACGTAAGCCATGCACAGCATCAATCTTGACCTTCTTCGCGCTTCCGCCCGCCACCATCCGGATGGGCGTCCCAAAGATCTGCACGCTCATCACCGGACCGAGCATCTGGCAAACCTGCGTGCCGAACGTCGCAACCGCTGGCGTGCCGGTCTTGACCGCATTCGCCGGGCTTTTGCGCGGGACCCGGCACTGTCGGAACCATGCTTGCCTGCAAAGATCTAAGGCTCACACTGCTTTCCCTTCTCCAAATAACCCGGGTGGCTGGGGGCAGCGCCCACGAGACCAGCCGCCCGCTCGGCGTATCCACCGACAGCACCCCTCGATTCGCCGCCATGGTTAATCGGTTCCAGAACAGACGCGCGTATGTATGGTTTGAATACGGGATACATACGGAGCGAATACGCCAGAACTGGCACCGCGGTGGCCAATTAATCCAGCGTTCGCAAGTACTTGGCCGTCCCTGTGCAAACCCGAACCGCACCCCTCTCGAAATCCGCGTTCATTTGTCGCCCCCCAGCGCCTAGGTTCATGGCCAAAGGAGCACCCCATGACGCGCATATCTCTTGGCCTCGACACCTTCGGCGACGTCTCGATTGGCCCCGACGGCCAGCCGCAGGCCATGGACGTCACCCTGCGCGAGGTTCTGGATCAGGCGACCCTTGCCGACGAAATCGGCATCGATTTCATTGGCTTGGGCGAACACCACCGCGCCGATTTCGCGATCTCGGCACCCGAGATCGTGCTGGCCGCCATCGCGGGCCGCACGCAACGCATCAAGCTTGGCACGGCGGTCACGGTCCTTTCGACCGACGATCCGGTCCGGGTCTTCCAGCGCTTTTCCACGCTGAACGCTCTGTCGAATGGCCGGGCCGAGCCGATCCTGGGGCGCGGGTCTTTCACCGAAAGTTATCCCCTCTTCGGCCATGACCTGAGCAACTACGACCAACTCTTCGAGGAACGCCTTGATCTTTTCGCCCAGCTTCTGCGCGGCCCCCGGGTGACCTGGTCCGGGGAAACCCGCAGCCCCTTGAAAGATCAGTCGGTTTTCCCGCAGCTGGGTCAGCCGATGACCGTCTGGGTCGGCGTCGGCGGGTCGCCCGAAAGCGTGGTCCGCGTGGTCCGGCAGGACCTGCAACTGATGCTGGCGATCATCGGCGGCGACTCGGCCCGCTTTGCCCCCTACATCGACCTTTACCACCGCGCCTGCGCCCAACTGGGTAAACCCGTGCGGCCCGTCGGCGTCCATTCCCCCGGTTTCGTCGCGGAAACCGATGAAATCGCCCAGGAAAAGCTTTGGCCGCACTATGCCGACATGTTCGGTCGCATCGGGCGCGAACGTGGCTGGCCGCCGGTGACCAAGGACCGCTACATGGCCGAGGTTCAGCACGGCGCGCTTTATGTTGGCAGTCCCGAGACGGTCGCGCGGAAGATCGCAAGGACGGTAAAAACATTGGGCATTCAACGGTTTGACATGAAGTATTCCACCGGGCCGATGCCGCACGCGGACCTGATGGAGTGCATCCGGCTTTATGGCGAAAGGGTCATTCCGCTCGTGCAGGACATGCTGGCCGACAAGGCCGCCTGACCGGTCAGGGCGGCGGGCCTATGACCGGGAGAACCCCAGATGTTGTGCGCCGCGCTTTTCGGCCAGCAACATCTGGCGGTGACGCTCGCGGAACCGCTCACGGTCCTCTGCCGAATACTCGCCTGCACAAGCCGGGCAGCAGACGCCCTCTTCATAGACCGGGTTCGCCTCATCCGCTGGTGTGACCGGACGCCGGCAGGCACCGCAGGCCTTCAGCCCGCCAGGCACCAGTCCGTGCCCGACTGAGATCCGGTCATCGAAGACAAAGCATTGCCCCTGCCAAAGGCTCTCGGACTCTGGCACCTCCTCCAGATACTTCAGGATGCCGCCCTTCAGGTGGTAAACCTGATTAACCCCTTGTCCCAAAAGGTAATTCGTCGACTTTTCACATCGAATACCCCCGGTGCAGAACATGGCGATCCGCTTGCCCGCGAACCTTGTCTGGTTCTCTTGCCACCAGTCGGGAAACTCGCCAAAAGCCCGCGTTCCGGGGTCGACCGCACCCTGAAAGGTGCCGATGGCAACCTCGTAATCGTTGCGGGTGTCGATCACAACAGTGTCTGGATCGCTGATCAGCGCGTTCCAGTCCGAAGCCGCGATATGCGTGCCGACCCGCGAAAGGGGATCGACATCGGGCTGCCCCATGGTGACGATCTCGCGCTTCAACCGGACCTTCATCCGTCCGAAAGGCATTGATTCGGAAGGGCTTTCCTTCCACTCCAGCGCATCGCAGCCTGGCAGGGACCGAACCGCTGCCAGCGCTGCGTCGATCCCCTCGCGCGTGCCGGCGATGGTGCCGTTGATGCCTTCGGGGGCGAGGAGGAGCGACCCCTTCACGCCATGCGCCTCGCACACGGCAAGCAACCCCGGCTTCAGTGCGGAGGGGTCGGGGAAACGGGCGAACTGATACAGGGCGGCGACGATCGGCATGGCCCTCGTTTGCGCCGAAGCGCCCGGAATTTCAAGCGCTTCGCTTGACGCCCCCCGGTGGTGGACCTAACCAAGAACCAGGACCACCGGGAGGCTGCCATGAGACCCGCCCACGAAGCGCTTATCGTGATCGACGTGCAGAACGACTTTTGCCCCGGCGGTGCGCTGGCGGTGGCGGGTGGAGATGAAATCATCAGCCGGATCAACGGGTTGATGGGCGATTTCGTGACTGTTGTCTTGACACAGGACTGGCATCCGGCCGACCACGCCTCGTTTGCGGCCAACCACCCCGGCGCGGCCCCGTTCAGCATGATCACGATGCCCTATGGCCCGCAGGTGCTTTGGCCGACCCATTGCGTGCAGGGCACGACAGGGGCCAAGTTTCACGCCGACCTGAAAACGGACCCCGCGCAACTTATTGTCCGCAAGGGCTTTCGTCCCGAGATCGACAGCTATTCGGCCTTTTTCGAGAATGACCACGTCACCCCCACGGGGCTTGAGGGCTACCTGCGCAGCCGGGGGGTGACGACGCTGACGCTTGTCGGTCTTGCGACGGACTACTGCGTTGCCTATTCCGCGCTGGATGCCGCGCGGCTGGGGTTCACGGCGACGGTGCTGGAAGGCGCCTGCCGGGCGATCAATCTGAACGGAAGCCTGGCCGAAGCGCAGGCCAAGATGCGCGCGGCGGGTGTCGCGCTGGAGACCTGAGCATGGTGGACATTGCGACCCGCGTCTGGGACCACAAGTGGAAGATCGACCCGATCGTGCGGTCGCTGATCGATACGGACTTCTACAAGTTATTGATGTGTCAGTCGATTTTCCGGAACAAGCCGGATACGACGGTCGTCTTCAGCCTGATCAACCGGTCGACCAAGATCCGCCTCGCCGAGCTGATCGACGAGGGTGAGTTGCGCGAACAGCTGGACCACGTGCGGTCCCTGTCCCTTAGCCGTGGTGAAAGCACCTGGCTGCGCGGGAACACCTTCTACGGCAAGCGCCAGATGTTCCGCCCGGATTTCATGGAATGGTTCGAGGGCCTGCGCCTGCCCGCCTACCACCTGGAAAAGCGCGATGGCCAGTTCGAGCTGACCTTCGAGGGCCGCTGGCCGGATGTCATGCTGTGGGAGATTCCGGCGCTTGCGGTGCTCATGGAACTTCGCAGCCGTGCGGCACTGAACAGCATGGGCCGGTTCGAGCTGCAGGTCCTGTACGCCCGCGCGATGACCCGGCTTTGGGAGAAGATCGAGCGGTTGCGCAAGATCGACGGTCTGCGGATCGCCGATTTCGGCACCCGTCGGCGGCATGGGTTTCTGTGGCAGGACTGGTGCGTCCAGGCAATGCAGGAGGGGCTGGGGACAAAGTTCACCGGCACTTCGAACTGCAAGATCGCGATGATGCGCGACATCGAGGCCATCGGCACCAACGCACATGAATTGCCGATGGTTTACAGCGCCTTGGCCGACAGCGACGATGAGCTTCGCGAGGCTCCGTATCGGGTTCTGGCGGACTGGCATGAAGAACACGAGGGCAATTTGCGGATCATGCTGCCCGACACTTATGGCACCGAAGGCTTTCTGAAGAACGCGCCGGACTGGCTGGCCGGGTGGACCGGCATAAGGATCGATTCCGGCGATCCGGCGAAAGGTGCGGAAACCGCGATCCGCTGGTGGAAGGACCGGGGCGAAGACCCGCGGACCAAGCTGGTGATCTTCTCGGACGGGCTGGATGTTGAAAAGATCGAAGAGCTTTATGCGCAGTTCAACGGTCGGGTGAAGGTTTCCTTCGGCTGGGGGACCATGCTGACGAACGACTTTCGCGGGCTGGTTCCCGGCGACGCGCTGGCCCCGTTCAGTCTGGTCTGCAAGGCGCTGTCGGCGAATGGACGCCCGACGGTCAAGCTGTCGGACAACCCGGCCAAGGCGATGGGCCCCAAGGCCGAGATCGAGCGTTACAAGCGGGTCTTTGGCGTGGGCGTGCAGGAAGCGCAGGAAGTCCTGGTCTAGGTCAGGACGCGCGCAGCGCAGGCCATCGCCCGGGCCAGATGGCTTTTGTGGATCGGGTCGTCCGGGGCAAGGCGCGGCATGGTCCAGCCGACCG
This sequence comes from Paracoccaceae bacterium, assembly GCA_009773055.1. GTDB lineage: Bacteria > Pseudomonadota > Alphaproteobacteria > Rhodobacterales > Rhodobacteraceae > Tabrizicola. The sequence continues at coordinate 26,998 of WOUW01000006.1, read as the reverse complement.
AGGCCAGGGTGCGGGCAAGCGTGAAGGCCTCGACCAGATCGGTGTCCGTCGTGCCGTAGCCCGCCATCAGCGCATCGCGCAGCTGGGGATGCTCGGGGTGCTGGACAGTCTGCAGAAGCGCCGTGCCAAGGTCATGCAGGCGGAAGCCGAAGCCCGAGTCGTCGAAGTCGATCAGTGATACCGAACGACCGTTCACTAGAACGTTTTCGCGCAGGACATCGGCATGGATCAGGCCAATATCGCCCGTAAGGCGTTCGCGCAGCGCGTCGCGAGCGCGGATCAGGGTGCGGCGCTGATCCGGCGTTGCGGCTGGATGGTCCCAGAACCGGCCCCACAGCGGATCGTCGCCCACGAGCCCGTCGCGATCCCAGCGCGGACGGACAAAGCCTTCGGGCAGGCACAGCCGGTCGGTCACCCCATGCACCTTATGCAATAGCGCGCCAAGAGCATGGTAGAGATCCAGCACTTCGGGCAGTGGACGGGTGAAGGGCAGGTTGGCCTCGCCCAGGGCCTCACCTTCGATCCAGGCGATGACCGAGGCATGGCGACCGTCCGGCAGGGGTATCAGAAGACTGCCATCCAGCGCCGGCAGAGCGGCAGGGACGGGCAAGCCCGCATGGGACAACTCGGCACACCACCAAAGCTCCGACCGGATCGCGGCTGCGGACTGATACCCCGCCCGATGCAGCCGCAAGTCGGCACGGTCTCCCGATGGCAGCGAGATTTCGAAGACATGGTTTTCCCGATCGCGCAGCGTGCGCAGGATGAGGCCTCCCCAGGATTGGACTGCGATCTCGGACGGGGTCACTCCTCGTCCCCGACCTTGCCGCGCAGGACCTTGACCTCGCCGCGCTGGGTCTTGGCGGCCACGCGGCGGCGCTGGCTGCCGAGGGTGGGCTTGGTCGCGATCCTGCGTTTTGGCGTGACCAGCGCGGCGCGGATCAGATCGACCAGACGCTCGCGGGCGATCTCGCGGTTGCGTGCCTGGCTGCGGGTTTCGTCGACCTGCAGGACAATTGCGCCCTCCGTGGTCCAGCGCCGCCCGGCCAGCTTCTTCAGCCGCGCCTTGATGCCGGGGGTCAGATGCGGCGAGCGGTCTGCCTCGAACCGCAATTCGACGGCGGTCGAGACCTTGTTGACATTCTGCCCGCCGGGACCGGAAGCGCGCATGAAGCTTTCGCTCAGTTCCCAGTCGGCGATGGTCAGAGTTTCAGTGACATGTAGCATCCGGGCAGGCTATTCGAACCGGCAAAATAGAGAAAGGGCTGCCTTGTTCAGACAACCCTTTCCGAGATCCAAGGAGATGGGCCAGTTAGGGCATCCAAATCCAATCGGTGGTTTATTTCCCAGGGGCTGCCCTTAGAAAATACGCCCCCCGACTGTCCCGACACCTCTCTCCAATATCACTCTAGACACTGGATCACCTCCTTTCAATAAGTTGCCGATAGGGTGAGCGTGCCACAGATTTTGTGTTTGTCAAAACAAATCACGCTACCCTTGCTGTGAGCTTTGCGACTGCCAATCGAAATGGCAACAATGCCACCAGAGCCAGCAACAGCTTTACCAGCCAGTCACCAACCGCCAGCGACACCCAGAATGGGGCCTCGGGGCCAAGGCCCAGAAGCGGGGCTGCCGCAGTCGCCCAGGACACGTCATTTCCGGGTTCCAGCAGGGTCAGCGCGCCCGAGAACGCCACGGTGAAGAAGATCAGGGTGTCGAGGGTCGAGGACACGAGGGTCGACACCAGTGGCGCACGCCACCAGGTGCCCTGCCGCAGCCGGTTGAACACCGCGATGTCAAGAAGCTGGGCACACAGGAAGGCAAGGCCGGACCCGATTGCAATGCGGAAGGTCACCAGCGGGCCAAACTCGCCGATGATCCGGGTGCCGATGAACGAGCAGACGATCCCGGCCAGGAAGCCTGCCAGAACGACGCGGCGTGCGGCGGCCGGGCCCTCCAGCCGATTTGTCAGGTCAGTGACGAGGAAGGCAAAGGGATAGGTCAAGGCCCCCCAGGTCAGGAAAGCCCCCAGCGGGTATTGGACAAGGATGTTCGAGGCGACAACGATGATCGCCATGGCGATGACGCCTGGTAGAAGGATGCGCATGTTGCTTTTCCGTTTTGACAAGGTCGCGGAGACTTGGCCCCCACCATGAGGGCGGGAGGTGGCCTATACCCGGCATCGGCTTCTGTCAATCCGAGGCGAGCACGCCTTTGCACTGCCTGGGCAGGTCAGCCATAGTGAAGTCGCGCGGGCCCCGCTTTTTCGGCGCGTCGTCTTCCTTCGGCTTCTCGGCGCCGGTCTTTGGCGGATTCAGGTAGTCCGTCACCCACCAGGTCAGCGTCTCGTCGCAGCCGTCGCCGTTCCTGGACAGCTCGGCCACCGTGGGCGTCTGTGTCTCGCACAGCCGCGCGCCTTTGGGGCATTTCAGTCGGACATGGAAATGCGTGTCGTGACCCGCGACCGGGCGGATCTTTTGCAGCCACTTCTTGTCGGCGCGCTTGGCGGTTCGGCACATTTCGATCTTCACCGCTGCCGCCACGAAGACGCGATCGACGCGGGGGTCGCTTGCCGCCGCTTTCAAAAGCTCGCGGTGGGTGCGGGTCCAGTTCTCGGTCACGGACCGTTGATCCGCCGACCGGACCGGGATCGAGCTGATCTCCTCGCGTTCCGCTTCGGTCAGGGACAGGCTGCGCGGCGGAAGCATCCAGATGTCGGCGTCGAGCCCGATCTGGTGGCTGGCGTGGCCGCTGGTCATCGGGCCGCCGCGGGGCTGGCTGATGTCGCCGATGTAAAGCCCCTGGCCAAAGCCGATGTCCCGCGCCGTCGCCGAGAGGTCCATCAGGAACTGCACCATCTCGGGTTGGCCGAAGTTGCGGTTCCGCGACAGCCGCATCGCCTGCCAGGTTGGTCCGCTTTCCGGCAGTTCCGCCATGCCCGCTGCACAGCCCTTGGCGTAGCTGCCGATGGGCATCGCGTCCTGCCCGGACGGGGCCGCCATCGCGCCGAAAAGCTTGTTGGCCAGCGTCTCGGCCTGCGCCGGGACGGCGAGGCAACAGGTCAGGATCAGTGCGCGGGTCAGCATCATGCAGGTATCTCGCCTTTGGGTTTGACGAAATATAGCAGAACGAGGCCGATCAGGAACAACACTACCAGCGGAGCGATGCCGATCCGCTGCGATCCGCTGATCGTGGTCGCCAGCGCGATCAGGGCCGGGGACATGAAGCTTGCAACCTTGCCGGACAGGGCGAACAGGCCGAATGCTTCGGTCGCGCGGTCGGGGCTGGTGTGGCGGGCCATCATCGTGCGGCTCGCCGCCTGAAGCGACCCGCCCGCCGCGCCGATCAGCGCACCGCAGGCAAAGAAGATCTGGTCGGGCAGACCAGATGCCGGGTCCATCGCGATGCCCCAGACGCTTTCGCGGGTCATGCCGACGATGATGATGCAGACGAAGATCAGCACCACGATCGACACCATGATCACCGGTTTTGGTCCGAAGGCCCGGTCCGCGCGTCCGCCGACAAAGGCCGCGACCATGGCCGTCACCGCGCCGACAATTCCGAAGATGCCGATCTGGATGATCGACCAGCCCAGCACACCCGAGGCATAGACCCCGCCAAAACCGTAGAGCGCGTTCAGCGCGTCGCGGTAAAACAGCGACGAAGCAAGATAAGCCGACAGGCTGCGTCGATAGCGCAGGGACCGGATCAGATCCTTCAGGCTGGCGAAGGCACGGCCCAGATGCAGCGGGCGGCGGTCGGTGTGCGGTTCCTTCACCCACATGAAGAACGGGATCATGAAAACCACAAACCAGATCGCGGTGAAGGGTCCGACAAAGCGCGTACCCTCGCGCGCTTCGGAGTCGAGGCCAAAGAACGGCGGTGTGCCCAGAAGCGTCAACCCGCTGTCGCCGCCTTCGGCGAAGAACAGCAGCATGATGATCAGCGCCAAGAGGCCGCCCAGATAGCCAAAGGCAAAGCCCGATCCTGAAATCGCACCCAGATCGTCGGCCTGGGTCAAGGATGGCATCAGGGCGTTGGTGAAGATCGTGGCAAACTCCATGCCGATGAAGCCGATCCCGAACAGGCAAACCGCCCAGAACAGCATACCGTCGCCGCCGCCCGGGGCGACCCACCACAGGCCCGCCGATCCCACGACGTAGAACACCGAAAAGGTCCAGACCCAGACCAGCCGCCGCCCGGTGCCATCTGCGATTGCGCCCAGGATCGGGGCCAGAATCGCGATGCAGATCGACGCGATGGCCAGCCCCCAACCCCAATAGGCCTGTGCGGCGGCCTTCGATGCCTCTTCGTCAAGGCCGGTGCCCATGTAGTAGCCCCGCGCGATTTCCGCGAAATAGGGGCCGAAGATGAAGGTCAGAAGAAGCGTGTTGTAAGGCTGGCTCGCCCAATCGAAAAAGTACCAGCCCCAGATCCGCTTGCGCGCGCTAATCATGCCTGCCCCCTGTTTTTGCGATGAAGTGAACCCGGAAATGGTGACCAGCGCAAGGGAAGGCTCGGTACGGCGCTGTTGTCCTCAGCGTGCCGGCGGCCAGGGCCGCACCGCCTCGGCTGCGATCCAGGCCTTGACCCAGTCCGGCAGGTCTGGGCTGACGGTCGAAGCCCCCGCTGCTTTCGCCAGTTCGGCGGGCGGCACGATCCCCTGTCTTCCCACGATGGCCGACCGGATCAGCACCTGAGAGGCGCATTCGTCGCCCTGCCACATCGACTGCTCGGTATACAGGAACCGCGCATCCCAGCCGAGGCAGCGGCTATGGGTCACCAGCCGCGAAAAGACCGTGACGCGCCGCCGGTAGCGCACGCTTGATCCTGCAACCGTCAGACCCCATCCGTTTGTCTTGAGGACGCGGTGGATGCCGGTCCGCGCGCCCAACGGCAGGCGACCGAGGTCGTAAAGCGTCAGCGTGCGGCCGTTGTTCAGCTCCACCCAGGGGTCGAGGTCCCAGGGCCAGCACATGTGATGGCTGACGTGAGTGTCGAAAAGTCCGAGAGGCGGCATCCGGCGAGCCCGGGCCATCTCTTTGAACATGCGCAGGAAAGGATACATCGGGGACTCCTGTTTCGGGCGCAGGGGTGACCCGCCCTTGGGCGAAGGTCAAGCGGAACGCTGCGGAAGGCATTGCCCTTGGCCCGCCCTGCCGCTACCTGTGGCAAAACCCGCGCCGGAGTGCCCAATGACCTCGCTGTACCAGATCCTCATGCTTGTTCTTGACGTGGTGGTGTTCATCATCCTGGCCCATGTCATCATGAGCTGGCTGATCAACTTCCAGGTGCTGAACATCCGGCAGCCGTTGGTGGCCCAGATCTGGTCCGGGCTGAACCGGATGCTTGAGCCGCTTTATGGCCCGGTCCGGCGCATTCTGCCGGCGATGGGGGGCCTCGATCTGGCACCCCTGGTGGTCCTGATCGCAGTCTATGCCTTGCAGATCATCCTGCGCAACAACGTGGCCCTGTTCCTCTGACGCCGGGGGACCGGTCGGTGGATGGTGCCGCGCAACTGCTGCATTCGGTCTTCGGCTTCCCCGAGTTCCGCCCCGGTCAGGCCGAGATCGTCGAGGCCGTGCTGGAAGGCCGCAACACCCTTGCCATCATGCCGACGGGCGGCGGCAAATCGCTGTGTTTCCAGCTGCCCGCCCTGTGCCGCGAGGGGGTGACAGTCGTCATCTCGCCGCTGATCGCGTTGATGCGCGATCAGGTCCGCGCGCTGAAGGCCGTGGGGGTCGAGGCCGGGGCGCTGACCTCGGGCAACACCGATGAGGAAACCGAAGAGGTCTTCCGCGCCATCGACGAAGGACGGCTGAAACTGCTTTACATGGCACCCGAGCGATTGGCGTCGGGCGCAGCGCTGGGCCTTTTGCGTCGGGCGAGGTGCAGTCTGATTGCGGTCGACGAAGCGCATTGTGTCAGCCAGTGGGGTCATGACTTCCGCCCCGACTACCTGCGGATCGGCGAGTTGCGCCGCGCCCTGAATGTGCCCTTGGCTGCCTTTACTGCCACGGCGGACGAAGAGACGCGGGCTGAGATCGTGACCCGCCTTTTCGATGGCGAGGCCCCAGCGACCTTCCTGCGTGGCTTCGACAGGCCGAACATCCACCTGGCCTTTGCCGTAAAGGATACCCCGCGCGAGCAGATCCTGCGTTTTGCCGGCGCGCGCCGGGGCCAGTCGGGCATCGTCTACTGCGCGACCCGCGCCAAGACCGAGACACTGGCGCAGGCCCTTCGCGAAGCCCGGCACGAGGCGGTGGCCTATCATGCCGGGATGGAGGCCGAGGAGCGCCGCCGCGTCGAGACCCGCTTCCAGCGCGAGGATGGGCTGATCGTGGTGGCGACCATTGCTTTCGGCATGGGGATCGACAAGCCCGACATCCGCTGGGTCGCCCATGCCGACCTGCCGAAGTCGATCGAAGGCTACTATCAGGAAATCGGGCGTGCCGGTCGCGACGGATCACCCGCCGAGACGATGACCCTTTACGGCCCCGACGACATCCGCCTGCGCCGGACCCAGATCGACGAAGGCGCGGCGCCCGGTGACCGCAAGGCCGCCGACCACGCCCGGCTGAACGCCCTTCTGGGCTTGGCCGAGGCCTTGGGGTGTCGGCGTCGGGTGCTGCTCGGCTATTTCGGCGAGGCTGCGGAGCCGTGTGGGAATTGCGATCTTTGCGACCGACCGGCGCTTTTGTTCGACGCGACCGATGCGGTGCGGAAAGCGCTGTCGGCGATCCTTCGGACCGGAGAGTGGTTCGGGGCGGGTCATCTGATCGACATCCTGACCGGTAGTGCTACGGCAAAGGTGCGCGAAAAGGGGCACGACCAGTTGCCGACTTTTGCGGTGGGGAAGGACCTTTCAAAGCCCGCATGGGGGGCCGTCTTCCGGCAGATGATGGGCCGCGATCTCGTCCGCCCCGACCCCGACCGGCATGGTGCCCTGCGGATGACCGAGGCCGCGCGGCCGGTCTTGCGGGGCGAAGCGACGGTGACGCTGCGCCGCGATACTGTTGTGGCGGCGGGGGATCGGGAACCGGTCGTGCGGGCGCAGGTCGCGGAAGAGGACCTGGGGCTGCTCGCGCTCTTCAAGGCGAAGCGGCGGGCTCTGGCCGAGGCGCAGAACGTGCCGGCCTATGTGGTCTTCCCCGACAAGACGCTGATCGAGATGGCGGAGAAAAAGCCCGCAACGCTGGACCAGATGGCCGGGATCACCGGGGTCGGTGCGCGGAAGCTGGAAAGCTATGGGACGGCGTTTCTGGAAGTGATCACCGGGGCGGCGGAGGGTCTGCATCCGGCGCGGATGAAGCTGGTCGGCCGGCCGGAAGGGGCAGTGTTCGACCGGCTGGCGGAGGTCCAGCTAGAGCTGTCGCGGGGTGAGCATGGGACGGGAAAGTATCTCAGTTGCACCCATTCCACCCTGCGGGCGATTGTTGAGCGGCGGCCTTCGACACTGGGGGAATTGCAGGCGATCCAGGGGATGGGGGAGTTGAAGGTGGAGCGGTTCGGGGAGGCGTTCCTGGGTGTGCTTCGGGAGAGGTGAGCCTTAGAGCGCCACGCGTGGCCATATTCTTGGCCCAATGATTTCATAGTGTTGGATGTGAGCGTTAACCTTCTGGCAATTGGTGCGGCCCGCACACCGGGTGGCCAGCACCGCCTATGTTTGGCGCCCTGCGGCGCAAGCCATTTGTCCCGGCTCTGGCCTGCGGCCATCCTGCTTCGATTTTCGGGGGCGCTGCGCCTTCAAACCCCCAGAAGCATATTTGCTGCCAGGTGCAAGGGGACCGACGGCAGGAATGTTTCCTCAGGAAGCGAAGTTAAAACGCCGACCTGTCCCCGTTCTGGTTTCAGGGCAGTGAGTTTGGCTACAGGGCACAATCAGGCGGCGGTCTCGGTCGGAATGGCGAGCGGTGGGCGGGCTTCGCGGGGGCGAAACTCGGTCAGTGCGCTTTCGATGGCGGTCTTGCGCAGGGGCTTCGTCAGGTAGCGGTCGATCCCGGCGGCGAGGATTGCCTCGGCATCGCCGTCCATCGCGTGTGCGGTCAGGGCGACGATGGGCACCTTCGACCCCTTTGCGCGGATCGTGCGCGCCGCCTCTTTCCCGTCCATTTCCGGCATCGAGATGTCCATGAAGATCAGATCGGGCTGGAAGCTTTCCCAAAGCTCGACCGCAATCCGCCCGTTGTCAGCGAAGATCAGCTCGATATCCATGTCGCGCACCATCTTCTGGAAGACGAGCTGGTTTGTCCGGTTGTCTTCTGCCGCAAGCACCCGCATCTGCCGCAGATCGACCGGGGCCACAGGCACAGCTTCGACGACCGGCTCCTTGGCGGAGGCGGTCAGGCCCTGAAGGTGCCGGTAGAGGTCCGAGCGCAGGATCGGCTTTTGCAGGATCGCCGCGAAGTCGTGCGCGAGGGTGCCAAGGTGCATCGGGTTCGACGACAAAAGCATCACCGGCAGAGTATGCCCCGCGACGCGGATCTGGTCCAGAAGCTGCACCCCGTCCATTTCCGGCATGGCATGGTCGGTCAGCACCACGTCATAAGCAGGGTCCTGCGACAGACGCTCCAGCACCTCGGCACCGGACCGGCAAAGCGTGACCTCGATTCCGCAGGGGGCAAGCTGGCGTTCAAGGATCGTGCGATTGATGAACTGGTCGTCGACCGCGATGACGCGCTTGACGGCAACCGGCACCTGGACGGGGGCCGCATCCTCGGCAACCGGAAGCGTCACGCGGAAACCGAAGCTGGAGCCTTGGCCGAAGTCGCTGTCGACCCAGACCGCGCCCCCCATGTGTTCGATGAGCCGCCGGGTGATGGCAAGGCCAAGGCCAGTGCCTTCAAACTTGCGGTTCCGCTCATCCTCGACCTGGTTGAACTCGCCGAAGATGTGGTCGAGGTAGTCGGGCGCGATGCCGATGCCGGTGTCTTCCACCGTGACATGCAGGGTCTGGTTGCCATCCGCGACATCTACGCCGACAACCCGGGTCAGGACATGGCCCTTTTCGGTAAACTTGACCGCGTTGCCGATCAGGTTGGTCAACACCTGCCGCAAGCGGCCCGGGTCGCCGACGAAACGGGTCGGCAGGAACATGTCGAAGTCGATCATCAGGTCGATGCCCTTTTCCCGCGCGCGGGGCTGAAGAAGCATAGTGACTTCGTGGATCGTACGTTCGAGGTCGAACGGCTCGGGTCGCAGGGTCAGGCGTTCCGCCTCGATCTTGGAGTAGTCGAGAATGTCGTTGATGATGACGAGCAGCGCCTCGCCCGAGGACCGGATGGTTTCGGCAAAGAGGCGCTGTTCTTCGGTCAGGGTGGTATCGCAAAGAAGTTCGGCCATGCCGACGACGCCGTTCATCGGGGTGCGGATCTCGTGGCTCATGTTGGCAAGGAAGGCCGACTTGGCGCGGTTCGCGGCCTCGGCGGCCTTGCGGGCGGCTTCCAGTTGCGCCTGCTGGTCGCGCATCGCGGTGATGTCGGTGCGCAGGCCAACACGCCCGCCGTCCGGGGTGACATGGTCGGATTCGAGGATCACTCGCCCGCTGGCCAGCGTGTTTTCGGCAATCGTGTCGGCGGCGCGGAAATGGGCGAGCCGTTCGGAAAGCCAGTCCTCCTCGCGTCCCACAGCCTCGGGGACATGGCCGTTCTTCAGGCCATGGCGCAGAAGCTCCTCGAAGGTAACGCCCGGCTGCATGATCGGGGCGCTGTCAGGGAACAGTTCGCGGTAACGCTGATTGCATGTCAAAAGTCGTTCCTCCCGATCGAAAAGGACAAAGCCGTCAGGCAGCACGTCGATGGCGGCCCAGATGCGCATCTGCTCGGTGATGTCGATGGCCAGGCTGACAACCCCGCCATCATTGGCGCGACGGTCCTGCAACTTGATCCAGTTGCCGTTGCGCAGTTTCAGGGTGACAGGCTCGATCCGGTCAGCTTCGATCCGGGCGAGCATCCGGGCGGTGAAGTCCTCATGCGGCTCGTCGCCAAGATCAAGCATGGTGCGAGCGAAGACATCCAGCATGTCGACATATTGAATGCCGGGCGCGACTGTCTGGTCGTCGAACCACGCCAGCCAGGCCTCATTCGCGGTGACAAGCTTGCCGTTCGGGTCGAACACCGCAAAACCGTCACGGATCGTGTTGATCGCATCCCAAAGGCGGCGTTCGGCCATCACGGCGGCGGTATGGGCACGGTCGAGATCTTCCACAAAGCGCGTGTTCTGATGCTTCAGAAGCTCCGCCTCGCTGACGGCGGATTTCACCACATTGCGCTGTTCGACGATCTGGTCGGACAGGGATCGCGCGTGAATCGCAAGCTTTTCATTGGCCGCAAAAAGCTCGCGGCTTTTCTGGTCGAGCAGCCGTTCGGCCGCCAGCCGCGCGCGCCGTTCCCTGACCAGACGTTCAGTAAGATCCATGCTTCCCCGGCCGACACTTCTTGCCATGTCCCGAAGGGCGGATAGGACCGCACATCCGGTATTCGCGACTACCCTCGCGCAGCAAGATGAACCAAGGCTTAACGCCGGAAGGGTCCGGGTCGGCTTGCGCGCAAGGGTTGCGCCATGCGACACTTCGACCAATCGGTCAGGGAGGCATTTTCGATGCGTTGGTTTCTGAAAACGGCAGTTGCAGTGGCGGTTCTGGGCTGGTCGGGGATGGCCATTGCGCAGGATCTGATCCCCGACCGGCGATTCGTCGTGACCCAGGACCAGGACCTGCCGGGGGGGGACGTCGCCTCGGTCTTCGATACCACGATTGAGGCTTGCGAGCGCGCCTGCCTGACCAACGCGCGCTGCACGGCCTATGTGTTCAACACCAAGAACGGGTCCTGCTTCGTCAAGAACAGCCCCGGCGAGGGGGCGTTCTTCGCGGGGGCCTATTCGGCTTATGTGATCGAGGCCGACGCCAAGGTCCGGGACAGCGCGAAGGCGCGGCGGGGGGAGCTGGCGTTCCTGCCCGACTGGGACATCCAGCCGGCCTTCGATCAGGCGCTTGGGCTTGGGCGGCAGCATACGACCGGGCCGTGGAGCGCCGAGGAGCATCTTGCCGCAGCGCTTGAGGCAGAGGGTCGTGGCGACTGGGCCGGAGCGGCGGCCTACACCGGGGCGGCGCTGAACCTGACAGATGATGCTGCGACCTGGGGCGAGTTCGCGCGGCGGCAGCTGGAGGCCGGAAAAGCGGATGCGAACCAGTCGGGGTATTTCTTCAGTCAGGCACTCCTGTCGTCGATCAACGGCTATCTTCGTGCGGAAAACCCCGCACTTCGGCACTCGATCCTGGTCACGATGGCCGATGTACTGGAGCGGAACGGGCGGGGGCGCGATACCGTGAGTGCGCTGCGGCTGGCGCAGTCCTTGCAGGAGCGGACGGATACGGCTGCCCTTCTGGACGATGCCATCGGCAAATACGGCTTCCGTATCGTCGAGACGCTGGTGCAGTCCGATCTGGCAAGGCCCCGGATCTGTGCGACCTTCTCGGAGGATCTGGTGGCGTCGGGCGTGGACTACTCCACCTTCGTGCAGTTGACCGAGCCGGGGCTGGTGGTGGAAAACGGCGGCTACCGGCAGCTGTGCGTGGCGGGGATCGAACACGGCAAGCGCTATACCGTGACGTTCCGCGAGGGGCTTCCGGCGGCGGACGGGCAGGCGATGGCCAAGTCGGTCGAGATCGCGCAATACATTCGTGACCGGGCCCCAGGCGTGAAGTTCCCCGGGCGCGGCTATGTGCTGCCGAAGGCGGGCGATGCGGCGCTTCCGGTCGAGACGGTGAACACCGAGAACCTGGATCTGACCCTGTTCCGCGTTACCGACCGGAACCTGCTGCGGTCGATCCAGGACTACTATTTCGGCGCTCCGATCAACGTCTATTCCGAGGAATACTTCGCCGACACTGTGGGCGAGAAGCTGTGGACCGGCACGGCCACGGTGGCGCAAGAGGTCAATATGGATGTCACCACCCGCCTGCCACTGGGCGAGGCGCTGAAGGGGCTTCCGGCGGGCATCTACGCGATGAAGGCGGCGGTGCCGGGGGTGGACCCTTACACGATCCCGCCGGGCTGGCAGTGGTTCGTGATTTCCGACCTTGGGGTCACCACGATGTCGGGGGTGGACGGGCTGCATGTGTTCGTTCGCGCATTGGGCACCGCAGAAGCCAAGGCTGGCGTTTCGGTTGAACTTCTGAACCGCGCCAACACCGTTCTGGGCACGGCCACGACTGACGCGCAGGGCTATGCGGTGTTCGATGCAGGCCTGACGCGCGGTGCGGGCGGGTCTGCCCCGGCGATGGTGGTGGTGAAAGAAGGCGAACAGGACATCGCCTTCCTGTCGCTGACCGACCCAGAGTTCGACCTGTCGGATCGGGGCGTGGAAGGCCGCGAGGCAGCGCCTCCGGTGGACGTGTTCGTGACGACGGACCGGGGAGCCTATCGCGCGGGCGAGACGGTCTATGTCACCGCACTTGCCCGCGATGCCGAACAGGCGGCGGTCGAAGGTCTACCCCTGACAGCGGTCCTGTCGCGGCCCGATGGTGTGGAATATTCTCGCCAGCTGGTCGAGGATCAGGGCGCAGGCGGCCATGTGTTCAGCCTGCCAATCGCCGGGTCGGCCCCGCGTGGGGTCTGGCGGCTGGAGATGTATGCCGACCTTGAGGGCAAGGCGCTGGCGTCGAAGACCTTCCTGGTGGAAGATTTCCTGCCGGAACGGATCGACTTCGACCTGACCATTGCCGACGAGCCGCTGTTGGTCGGCCGCGACTCGGCGGTCGATCTGACCCTGGCCGCGCGCTATCTGTTCGGCGCACCGGGGGCCGGGCTTGCGGTCGAGGGCGAGGTGCTGCTGCGCGCTGCCGAGGGGCTGGAGGCCTTTCCGGGCTACATCTTCGGGCGGCATGACCAGCCTTTCAGTGCCCAGATGGAAGCGCTGAACGGGGCCGAGACGGACGAGGCCGGAAATGCTGTCCTGCCAGTCTACCTGCCGACGATCGAAGACCCTCACCGCCCGCTGGAAGCACGGGTCACCGTGCGCGTGGCCGAAGGCTCGGGCCGTCCAGTCGAGCGTGAGGTGACCAAGTCGGTCGCTTCGGCCGAGCCGATGATCGGGGTGAAACCGATGTTCGACGGCGTGGCCCCGGAAGGAGGTGAGGCGCGGTTCCAGATCATTGCGGTCGATGGCGATGCGATGGTCGGCCTGCCGGTCAAATGGAAAGTGTCCCGCGTGGACTACGACTACCAGTGGTACCAAAGCTATGGCAACTGGAGCTGGGAGCCGGTGGTCAGCCGCGCCATCGTGGCCGAGGGCGAAAGCACGCTTGGCACGGCCCCGGTCGAGGTTGCGGCGGACGTGACCTGGGGGACCTACGAGATCCTGGTCGAACGGTCGGACGGCAGCAAGGCCGCGACCTCGATGGAATTCTATGCGGGCTGGTATGCCCCTGCGGATGCCAGCGCCACCCCAGACACGCTGGAACTTTCGCTGGACAAGCCCGCCTACAAGCCGGGCGACACGGCAACCCTGCGGATCGTGCCGCGCGCGGCAGGGACGGCGCTGGTGACGGTGCTGTCGAACCGGCTGGTATCCATGCAGGCGGTAGAGGTGAAGGAAGGCGAGAACCTGATTCAGCTTCCCGTGACCAATGAATGGGGCGCGGGGGTCTATGTGACGGCCTCGGTCCTTCGTCCGATGGACGTGGCCGCAGGCCGCAACCCGGCGCGGGCTTTGGGTCTGACCCATGCCAGCATTGACCCCGGCGCTCGGGCGTTGAAAGCAACGGTCGAAATGGCCGCCGAGGCCGCCCCGCGTGGGCCGCTGGACGTGGCGGTGAAGGTCGATGGGGTGACAGCGGGCGAAACCGCCTATGTCACGATTGCCGCCGTCGATGTGGGCATCCTGAACCTGACGGGGTTCGAGGCCCCTGATCCTCAGGGCCATTACTTTGGCCAGCGGCGGCTCGGGGTCGGTATCCGCGACATCTATGGCCGTCTGATCGACGGGTTGAATGGCGCGACCGGCGAGGTCCGCTCGGGCGGTGACGCAGGCGCGCAGGCGCGTTTGCAGGCTCCCCCCCCCACGGAAGAACTGGTGGCCTATTTCACCGGGCCGGTGACAGTGGGTGCGGATGGTTATGCGCGGGCGACCTTCGATCTGCCGTCGTTCAACGGGACAGTGAAGGTGATGGCCGTGGCCTGGTCGAAGACCGGGGTCGGTCAGGCATCGGCGGATGTGCTGGTGCGCGATCCGGTGGTGGTGACGGCCTCGGTGCCGCGCTTCCTGTCGCCAGGCGACAAGTCGCGGCTGCTGCTTGAGGTGGTCCATGCGACCGGGCCTTCGGGCCGGATGAGCCTGGATGTCGCCGCCAATGGCCTTACACTGGGAGAGGTGCCGTCGGGCTTTGACCTTGGCGACAAGGCCAAGGCGGTGTTCGAAGTGCCGGTGACAGCGGGTGGGGTGGGCATCCAGACCATCGACATCAGCCTGACCACGCCGGACGGGAAGGTGTTGAAGAAGACGCTGACCGTGCCGGTGCAGGTGAACGACCCGGAGGTGGCGAAGATCAGTCGCCTCGATCTGGCAAGCGGGCAAAGCTTTACCTTCGACGGCAATGTCTTTGCGGGGCTCGTTGAAGGCTCGGGCAAGGCGACGATGGCGGTCGGGCCCCTGGCGCGGCTGAACGCGCCGGGCCTTTTGGCGGCCTTGGACCGCTACCCCTACGGCTGCACCGAGCAGATGACCTCGAAGGCGCTGCCGCTCTTGTACTTCGATGAAGTGGCGCGGGTGATGGACCTGAAGGGGGCCGAGGATATCCAGAAACGCATCGACGAGGCCGTGGTGGAGATTCTGGCGAACCAGTCGTCCACCGGCGGCTTCGGGCTTTGGGGGCCGGGCGAGGGTGACTTCTGGCTGGACGCCTATGTCACGGACTTCCTGAGCCGGGCCAAGGCGCAGGGCTACAAGGTGCCGGACCTCGCGTTCCGCAACGCGCTGGCGAACCTGCGCAACCAGGTGAACTATGCGCCGGACTTCAGCGCCGAAACCAACGGCGGCGGTGAGGCCATGGCTTATGCGCTGATGGTGCTGGCCCGCGAGGGTGCTGCGGCGGTGGGCGACCTGCGCTATTACGCCGACGTGAAGGGCGAGGATTTTGCAACGCCCATCGCGATGGCGCAGCTGGGCGCGGCGCTGGCCTCCTACGGCGACCAGGCGCGGGCGGATGCGATGTTCCGCAAGGCGGCGGCGAAGCTGGAGGCTCTGGCCGGGCCGGATGTCGAGCAGATCTGGCGGGTGGACTATGGCACCCGGTATCGCGACGCGGCGGCGCTGCTGACGCTGGCGGTGGAGGCCGGGTCGCAGGTCGTCGACCGCGAGGCGCTGACCGACCGGATCGCGACACAAGGTCAAAACCTGTCCACGCAGGAGGCGACCTGGGCGCTGCTGGCGGCGAATGCGCTGATCGATCGGCCGGGGGCGGAGGGCATCACCATCGACGGCAAGCCCGCGGACGGGCCTTTGGTGCGGGTGCTTGACGCAGGGGCTCCGACGCCGGTGGTGGTGAAGAACGAGGGGGCGGATACGACCGTCACTGTCACCACCTATGGTGTGCCGTTGGACCCGGAACCTGCGGGTGGCAATGGCTATGCGATCACGCGGACCTACTACACGATGGCGGGCGAGGAAGTGGCACCCGGCAGCGTGGCAGCAGGGACGCGGCTGGTGACGGTGCTGGAGGTGACGCCCTTCGCTTACGGCGAGGCGCGGCTGATGGTCAGCGATCCCTTGCCCGCAGGCTTCGAGATCGACAACCCGAACCTGATGTCGGCGGGGTCGACGTCCGAGCTTGGCTGGCTGGATACGTTGCAGGACGTGGCGCACAGCGAGTTCCGGCAAGACCGGTTCCTGACAGCGGTGGACTGGTCGTCGGATCAGCCGTTCAAGCTGGCCTATGTGGTGCGGGCCGTCAGCCCCGGCACCTTCCACCATCCGGCAGCCTCGGTCGAGGACATGTACCGCCCCGACTTCCGCGCGCGAAGCGAGACGGGCGAACTGACGATCACGCCGTGAGGATGCTACGGCTGTTGAAATGCGAAACAAAGGACTGCGCCCTCCCACGGGGGAGGGAGGGCGCGGACCGGCGGCCCTCTGTCTTGATTCCGATCCAATTCAGGATGGCCCAATAGTGCGCGTGTCTTGGATCATCGTTCTGGTGGTTTGCCTTTGGCTGGGGGCAATTGGCCGGGACCGCTTCGATGTCTGGATCGATGCGACTGTGTTGCCACCTTTGATCGTGGAAACCTCTATCGAAGTCCTTGACCGCGACGGTGATCTTCTGCGCGCCTATACCGTGGCCGATGGCCGCTGGCGGCTGGCCTTACCACCTGACAAGGTCGATCCACTCTACCTGAAAATGCTTCTGGCCTATGAGGACAAGCGGTTCCGCGACCATGTCGGTGTGGACCCGAGGTCTGTCATCCGTGCTGCCCTGCAGGCCGTTTGGAACGGGCGCGTGGTGTCTGGTGGGTCGACCCTGACGATGCAGGTTGCCCGCCTGCTGGAGGAAGGCACCACCGGTCAGGTCGGCGGCAAGCTGCGGCAGATGCGGGTGGCGCTGGCACTGGAGCGGCGGCTGCCGAAGGACCAGATCCTGCAGCTTTATCTGCACCTGGCCCCTTTCGGCGGAAACCTGGAAGGCGTGCGCGCAGCCTCGATCAGTTATTTCGGGAAGGAACCCTACCGCCTGACGCCCGCCGAGGCCGCGCTTTTGGTGGCCATTCCGCAAAGCCCTGAAACGCGTCGTCCCGACCGTGCCGCCGACCGGGCCGAAGCCGCGCGGGACCGGGTTCTGGCGCGGGCGGTCAGGGAAGGGGTGATCGACGCCGACGAAGCGCAGGCCGCCCTGCGCGAAGACGTACCAGGCTTGCGCAAACCTTTCCCGGCCCTCGCACCGCATCTGGCGGATCGCGCGCGGAATGACGAACCGACCGCGCCTAGCCACAGGCTGACCGTGGACGGCGAGTTGCAGAAGAAGCTGGAAGCCCTGGCGGTGGAGGCGGTGGAGGGGCGCGGGGATCAATTGCAGGTGGCGATCCTTGTGGCTGACCATGCCTCGGGCGATATCCTCGCCAGTGTCGGGTCGGCGGGGTATCAGGCGGACCTGCGGCAGGGGTTCGTCGATATGACGCAGGCGCTGCGATCCCCGGGGTCGACGCTGAAACCCCTCGTCTACGCGCTGGCCTTTGACGAAGGGCTGGGCCACCCCGAGACGATGATCGACGACAAGCCGATGTCCTTCGGCAGCTATGCCCCGCAGAACTTCGACAAGCTGTACATGGGCACGATCCGGATGCGCGAAGCCTTGCAGCAATCGCGCAACATTCCCGTCGTGGCGCTGACAGATGCGCTGGGGCCGGCCAAACTGATCTCGGCGATGGAGAAGGCCGGGATGAAGCCGGTGTTCCCGGGCGACCAGCCGGGACTGGCGATTGCGCTGGGTGGGGTCGGGGTGACCCTGTCGGACATGGTGCAGCTTTACGCGGCGATAGCGCGGGGCGGGGTTGTGCGGCCCTTGGGATACCGGCTGGACAGCGAAGGGCCGGAGGGGCAGCGGGTGGTCTCCGAAGTCGCGGCCTGGGAAGTAGGGGATATTCTGGCGGGCCTCGCCCCGCCGCCTGGCGCGCCGTCGAACCGGCTGGCCTACAAGACCGGGACGTCCTACGGGCATCGGGATGCCTGGGCCATCGGCTTCGATGGACGTCACGTGATCGGGGTGTGGATGGGTCGGGCCGACGGGACCCCGGTGCCGGGGGCCTTCGGGGCGGACGTGGCGGCACCGGTGCTGTTTCAGGCTTTCAACCGGCTGAAACGCAAGCTTGACCCGCAGCCTGCGGCACCCGCATCGACCCTTCTGGTAGCGAATGCGGAACTGCCGCTGCCCTTGCAGCGCTTCCGCTCGCGCGTCGCTGCGTTCGAGGCTGCGGCGGATGCCCCGGCAGTGGCCTTCCCGCCGGACGGGGCGGAGGTTGAACTTTTGCCCGCAGGCCTGAAGGTCCGCGTCACGGGCGGGACGGCTCCGTTCACCTGGCTGGCCGATGGCGTGCCGGTGATCGTCGGCATGGACGCGCGCGAGGCGATGCTGGCGCTTCCGGGCGAGGGCTTCGTGACGCTGAGCGTGATCGACGCGGAAGGCCGGTCGGCCCGGTCACAGATAAGGGTGCGGTAGGCGCGGTGGCTTACGCCCGCTCGATGGCCAGTGCGATGCCCTGCCCGCCACCGATGCACATGGTGATCAGGGCAGTGCGGCCCCCGGTGCGTTCCAGCTCGTGTAAGGCCTTCACGACCAGCATTGCCCCTGTCGCGCCGACTGGGTGGCCAAGCGCGATGGCACCGCCGTTCGGGTTCACCTTCGCCGGGTCAAGGTCGAGCGCCCGGGACACGGCGAGGGCTTGCGCCGCGAAGGCCTCGTTCGATTCCACCACGTCGAAGGACTGCGGCTTGATGCCAAGCTTCCGGCAGAGCGCCTGCACAGCGGGGATCGGGCCGATGCCCATCACCTTCGGGTCCACCCCCGCCAGCGCATAGCCCATGATCCGCGCGCGGGAGCCATTCGCACTGCGCGACAGGACAAGGGCCGCAGCACCATCGTTGATGCCCGAGGCGTTGCCTGCAGTGACCGTGCCATCCTTCTGGAAGGCGGGGCGCAGACCAGCGAGCGCATCGGCGCTGGTGGCTTTGGGGTGTTCGTCGATCTCGAAGGTTACGGGGCCTCTTTTGCCACCGATTTCGACGGGCACGATCTGGTCCTTGAACCGCCCCTCAGCGATGGCGCGGGCGGCGCGGATCTGGGATTCCAGCGCGACGGCATCCTGATCCTCGCGGGTGATGCCGTATTGGGCGGCGACGTTTTCCGCCGTCACGCCCATATGGCCGGTGCCGAAGGGGCAGGTCAGGGCTCCGGTCATCATGTCCAGCGCGCGCGTATCGCCCATCTTCTGCCCGAAGCGGGCGGCGGGAAGGATGTAGGGCGAGCGGCTCATGCACTCGGCCCCACCCGCCAGCGCCAGTTCGGCGTCGCCCAGCATCAGGGCTTGCATGGCCGACACCACAGCCTGCGCGCCGGAGCCGCACAGGCGGTTCACGTTCATCGCCGGGGTGGTTTCCGGTATGCCTGCCTGTATCGCCATGACGCGCGACAGATACATGTCGCGGGGTTCGGTATTGATGACATGGCCCATGACGACATGACCAATCTCGGCCCCCTCGACCCCGGCGCGAGTGAGCGCGGCCTTCGCGGCTTGAGTGGCGATGTCGATGGGGGGCATCTGTGCCAGTGACCCGCCGAAACCGCCGATGGCAGAACGGGCAGCAGAGAGGATGTGAATGTCGGTCATGGGCACCTCCGATGTTTTATTCAGCATGCACGAAACCGGGCGCAGTGCAGAGGCGACGTCACGTCACGGGCGGCATTGACAGTGCCAACCGGGCGGGGGAAGTCAGGCGGATCAGCAGGAGAGCGATGTGAAAGACCTGATCCGGACCCATGCGGGGCTTCTGTTCGCCGGGGTCGCGACCTTTGTGATGATGGGCGCCGGGCAGTCGCTTTACGGTCCGGCGCTGCCGGCCTTTTCGCGCCTCTTCGCAGTCAGCCTGGCCGAAGCCGGGGTCCTTGTCTCGGCACATTGGGTGGGCTGCTTCGTGGGCGTGGGGTTCATGTATCTCAAGGGGGCCCATGTCACGCCGCGCCACGCGCTGGCGATGATGGCAGCCGGGGCGGCAATCGTGGCGACGCTGGCCAGCTGGTGGGTGACGATTGCCGGGGCGGCTGTGTTCGGGGCGGGCTACGGAATGTCGACAGCGGTTTTCAACCCGCGGGTGCTGCGCGCCTTTGGCACCTACGGGCCGTCGATGCTGAGCATGCTGAACGCGACCTTCGGGGTCGGCGCCATCGCGGCACCCTTGATCTTCGTGGCCATCGGTAGTGATCCGCGCTGGTCCTTCGGGCTGACAGCGGCGCTGGCGGTTCTGGTCTGGCTTTTCGCGGGACCGGCAGGACGTGCCGGGGCCGTCCCGCAAGGCGAGGTCCGCGCCTTCCGGCCGCATTGGGGGATCATGGCTTTCGGTCTGGTCGCCATCGCGTTGGAGGCCTGTCTGATCGGTCTTGGCCCCAGCGCGCTGATCCGGGCCGGGATTGCCGAGGCGACGGCAGCCGAACTTCTAAGCGGCTTCTTCGTCGTCTTCCTGCTGGCCCGGGTGGGGCTGGTCCTTGTCGCCCACCGTGTTGCGCCGTTCCTGCTGTATACAGTCGCAATCGCTGCAACCGCCGTGCTTGCGCTGGGCGCTATCTTCGTGTCGCCGGCAGCGTTCTTCGTGGCCATCGGCGCGCCGGCGGGCCTGTATTTTCCGGGCTTTTATGTCACCGCGAGCGGCAAGATGGGCGAGGACCTGCGGGTGCCGCCGACGATCATCGCCTCGGGTCTGATCGGCGGGATCAGCGGTCCGCTGATCCTCGCCCCGGTGATGGAGCGGATGGGGCCGCTGGGGTTCTTCTGGATACTCGCAGGGGTGACGCTGGTCCTGTCGGTGGCCGCCGTGATGTCACTGCGGAAGATGCGGGTCTAGGAATTTTCTTGTCGACGGTTCGTGGACTTGGCTACCGGCCCGCCTGCCATTCGGCGACCCAGTCCTGCGGATAGAGCAGCATCAGCACATTCAGCGCCAGCCCGTCGCGGATGATCGAGATCGTCACCGCCTCGAAGACGATGATCAGCGCGACTGTGGCCCAGACTGGCAGCTTCGAGGCCAGCCAGAAGCCAAGGATCATCGCCGAGATGTCCACCACCACGTTCAGCACGCTGTCGCCGTAGTAGTCGAGCGAGATTGTCACGCTGCGATAGCGTTCGATCACGGCGTCGGAGTTTTCGACGATTTCCCAGGCGGCTTCGACCAGCGTCGCGATGACAAGCCGCCAGCCAAAGGACAGCCGCCGCGCAACCAGCCAGAGCGCCCCGAAAAACAGGAAGCCGTGGATGAGGTGGCTTGGGGTATACCAGTCGGAAATGTGTTGCGAGTTTTCGGAACTGACGACCTGCCCGTGCCAAAGTTTGACATAGCCGCACTTGCAGATCGGCTCGCGACCGATCCACAGAAGGTATGTGGCCGTAACAAGGATGATCCCGAGGGTGATCAGGATCGGGGTGAGGCGGGTCAGGGTGCGGGTGTCGGTCATGTGCGGCAGGCAATCATGTCATGGGCGGGCCGTAAAGGGACGAGACCCTGACCCGGGAAGATTGCGGTCAATGCGTTTCAGAGATGAGGAAGGCAGCAATGGATGACAAGAACCCCTGGCGCTTTGGTCCGACGCGGGGCGAACTGTGGTTCTGGTTCTGGGCCAGTCTCGGCGGGTTCGGCCTGATGGCGGTGGCGCTGATCGTGCGGGGCATCCCGGAAGGCCCGGCCATTGCCGAGGTTGTGGGACTTGCGACGGTGGTCTTCGGTTATCTTGGGGGCCGGTCGGTCAAGCGGCTGATCCGGCGCGAGCATCCCTGAAGCCGACGGCTTTGACCGGTGTGGCGTGGGGTCAGCGCGGCGGTGGCAGCCGCATCCGTCCGCCGGGCGTCAGCAAAGCCGCCTCGCGGCCTTCGATGACCACGGCGGACAGGGGGCCACCGTAGGCGGCACTGCTGTCGAGGTTCAGCCGGTTGCCGTAATGCGTGGCCGCAGCGATGGCGGTATGGCCGTGGACGATCAGGGGACCGTGGCTGGTGCCCTCGCTAAGGAACGGTTCGCGGATCCAGACGAGATCGGTTTCGGTTTGCGCTTCCAGCGCTGTGCCGGGCCGGATGCCCGCATGCACGAAGGCGCAGTCGCCCGCCTGGATCAGCGATGGCCGAGACGCCAGAAAGTCCAGGTGCGATTGCGGGACAGCCGCTCGCGCATCGGCATGGACACGCGCGACCGGGCGGTCAGCAGATTTCTCGACACCGTAAGAGAGGAGCGTGTCCGGCCCGCCGAGTTTGGGGTGAAGCCAGCCAAGATCGGCGCGCAGACCTGGTTCGGGCTCTGTCGGGTTCCGCAGAAATCGCCAGAACATCCGGTCGTGGTTGCCCTTCAGAACCACCCAGTTCTGCCCGTCGGCAATCCCCTGCATCAGGTAGTCGATCACCCCCCGGCTGTCGGGGCCCCGGTCGACAAGGTCGCCAAGGTGGATGACGGGTCCCGCCCCGTGCAGCGCCATGTCACTGGCGATCAGGTCATGCGCGGCCTGTAGCAAGCCGAGATGCCCGTGGATGTCGCCGATCGCATAGATATGCATGGGTCAGGTCCTGGTGGTAAGCGCCCCGGGGGTTTCACACCCCCGGACCCCCGTGGAGTATTTCCGAAATGAGCAAGCTGCAAGACGTCGTCAGGCTTGAGCCGCGTCAGGATCGGGAAGCATTCGGTAGCTGCCAAATCCGATGTCGCCGGACCAGCGCCAAGTCGCAAGGAAGCCCTCGGGCCCGGCGCGCATGGCGTGGGGCAGGTTCGGAGGATGGTGGATTGCTTGGCCTGCGCCAAGGGTAAAGCGGCGGTCGCCGGCCTGCCAAAGGGCGCTGCCAGCGAGAATCGTGTAGGTCTCGGCCGCATTGTGCGCATGAAGGGGGTAGGTGCTGCCGGGGGCCTGATAGAAGAGGCCGAAGAGGAAGCTGTCGGACGGGATCGGCGCGTCGGGGCCAAGAAGCGTGACGACGGATTTGATCGACCGCAGTGCGAGGGGCTGCAGGGACGCGGCAGGGCTGTCCTGCCACGCAAGCCAGTCGTGGGACCGATGAACCAGATTTGCCGCCGGATGCGCGGCTGACAGCGCGGCGGTGTGCAAGATGCCGGGGGAAAGCGCGGAGGGCGGTTGCGGGGGAAAGTCAGCGGCGGCGGCGGCGCGAAGCGCTGCTGCGGTGGCCTGCGCCTCGGGACGCGGCTCGGTGGCGGTAAGGTCGGCAAGAGCGTCGAGGAGGGGTGAGAGGGTTGTCATGATGCCTCGGCCAGGCGGAATGCCCGGCCGAGGCAGGATTGGTCAGGCGACGTCGAACTGCAAGGCCTTGACCTGGCTGAACATGCCCGTGCCCTCCAGCGTGTCGATCACCCGCGGGTCGATCGGCTGGTCAAGGTAGAGGATCGCGATCGCGTCCTGACCGACGCCCGACCGGCCGAGGGTGAAGTTCGCGATGTTGACGTTGTTCTTGCCCATCGTCATGCCGAGAAGACCGATGATGCCCGGCACATCCTCATTCGTCGTGTAAAGCATGTGCTGGCCGATTTCGGCGTCGATGTTGATGCCCTTGATCTGGATGAAGCGCGGCTTGCCGTCGCTGAAACAGGTCCCGGCGACCGACCGTTCACGCTTGTCGGTGACCATGGTGACCTTGATGTAGGCGTCAAATACGCCGGTCTTCTCCTGCCGGGTGGTGGAGATCTGGATGCCTTTCTCCTTGGCCACCACGGGCGCGGAGACGAGGTTCACATCCGGATTTTGCGCCTTGAGGACGCCTGCAATGACCGCCTGGTTCAGCGCAGCAAGGTTCATCTCGGCGACCGAGCCGTCGTAAAGGATGTTGATCGCCTTGATCGGCTCGTCGGTCATCTGGCCGATGAAGCTGCCAAGGTGCGAGGCGAGCTTGATCCACGGACCCATGACGGCGGCCTCTTCCGCAGTGACGTTCGGCATGTTCAGCGCATTCTGCACCGCGCCGGTCAGGAGGTAGTCCGACATCTGCTCGGCCACCTGGAGCGCCACATTCTCCTGCGCTTCGGTGGTAGAGGCCCCGAGATGTGGGGTGCAGACCACGTTCGGGTGGTTGAAAAGCGGGCTGTCGGTGGCGGGTTCCACTTCGAACACGTCCAGTGCGGCGCCTGCGACGTGGCCGGAGTTCAGCGCGTCGAGAAGTGCTGCTTCGTCGATCAGCCCGCCGCGGGCGCAGTTGATGATCCGCACGCCCTTCTTGGTCTTGGCAAGGTTGTCCTTCGACAGGATGTTGCGGGTCTTGTCGGTGAGGGGGACGTGCAGGGTGATGAAGTCGGCGCGGGCCAGAAGCTCGTCAAGTTCGACCTTGTGCACGCCCAACTGCTTCGCGCGCTCGTCCGACAGGAAGGGGTCATAAGCGATGACCTTCATATGCAGTCCCACGGCGCGGTCACAGACGATGCCGCCGATATTGCCGGCCCCGATCACGCCGAGGGTCTTGTTGAAGAGCTCGACTCCCAGAAACTTGGACTTTTCCCACTTTCCGGCATGGGTGGAGGCGTTGGCTTCGGGGATCTGCCGGGCAACAGCGAACATCATTGCGATTGCGTGTTCGGCGGTAGTGATCGAGTTGCCGAAGGGCGTGTTCATCACGATGACGCCCTTTTTCGACGCGGCGGGGATGTCGACGTTGTCGACGCCGATCCCGGCGCGACCGACGACCTTCAGGTTTGTAGCGCTCTCAAGCAGCTTTTCGGTGACCTTCGTGGCCGAGCGGATGGCAAGGCCGTCATACTGGCTGATGATCTCGGCCAGCTTCTCTTTGTCCTTGCCGAGCTTCGGCATGTAGTCGACTTCAACCCCCCGATCGCGGAAGATCTGGACGGCGGTTTCGGAAAGTTCGTCGGAAACGAGGACTTTGGGCATGGGCATGGTCCTTTGGGGTGCGGGCGGTGCGTGAGATCACGCACCCTACGGTGTGGGGAAGGTAGGGTGCGTGCTTGCACGCACCTCTGTTGGTCAGGCAGCCTGCGCCAGCGCCGCGATTTCGGCGTGGAAGGCGTGGGCGATCCAAGGCATCAGGTCCTGCACATCGGCGGTTTCCACCGTCGAGCCGCACCAGATCCGCAGGCCCGGAGGCGCGTCGCGGTAAGCCCCCATGTCGAACCCCGCGCCCGCCTTCTCGATCCGTTTGGCGACGGCTTTGGCGAAGGCCTCGCCGTCGGTGATGCGGGGGTCGGTGAATTTGAGGCAGACGCTGGTGGTGGAGGCCGTCGCCGGGTCTTCGGCCAGATTGGCGATCCAGGGGTTCGCGGCGCAGAAGTCCCAGACGACCTTGGTGTTGGCATTCGCCCGCGCGATCAGGCCCTTCAGCCCGCCGATGGACTGCGCCCATTTCAGCGCGACGAGGTAATCCTCGTTGGCCAGCATCGACGGTGTGTTGATCGTCTCACCCGCAAAGATCCCCTCGATCAGTTTTCCCTTGGCGGTCAGCCGGAAGATCTTTGGCAGCGGCCAGGCGGGGGTGTAGCTTTCCAGCCGCTCCACCGCGCGGGGCGACAGGATCAGGACGCCATGCGCGCCTTCGCCGCCCAGGACCTTCTGCCAGGAGAAGGTGGTGACGTCGAGTTTCGACCACGGCAGGTCCATCGCGAAGGCGGCGCTGGTTGCGTCGCAGATCGTCAGACCGGCGCGGGTGGCAGGGATCGCATCGCCGTTCGGCAGGCGTACGCCCGAGGTGGTGCCGTTCCAGGTGAAAACCACGTCCTTGTCGAAATCGACTTCGGCGAAATCCACGATCTGCCCGTAGGGCGCGATGCGGACCTTGGCGTCGAGTTTCAGCTGCTTGACCACATCCGTCACCCAGCCCTCGCCGAACGACTCCCAAGCCAGCATCTCCACGGGGCGGGCACCCAGAAGCGACCACATCGCCATTTCCACGGCCCCGGTGTCCGAAGCGGGCACGATGCCGATGCGGTAGTCGGCCGGGACGCCGAGAATTTCACGGGTCAGGTCGATCGCCTCTTTCAGCTTTGCCTTGCCAACGGCGGCGCGGTGCGACCGCCCAAGAGGGGCGTCGGCCAGCATGTCGAGGGAATATCCGGGGATCTTGGCGCAGGGGCCGGAGGAGAAGCGCGGGTTGGCCGGGCGCTTGGCCGGCGGGGTCAGGTCTGTCATGGTAGCCTTCCAGCTAAAAGCCCTTCGTTGGGGAAGGGTGTCCCGCCGCCGTGGATAAGGACGGTCCCGCTCTGGTGCAAGCGGAAAAATCGCGGTAATGCGCCGCTTGGTCGCGAAAAAGCGACACGCCCGTTCACTATCGGAAACCTGCCTCATGTTCGTCGTCACGCTTTTGACCAACCCCGAAACCCCGGTGCTGGAGCGGGTGACAGTGGAAAGCCTGCGCAACGCCTGGGGCGGCGGCGAGGCGCGGTGGCTCGATCCCGGCGTGGCGGCGGAGTTCGATCTTGCGGCCATGCCTCAAAATCGCTGGGAGGTCTGGGAGGGCCTGCAGGCCCTGCGCGTCGACATGGTGGTGCAGCGGGCCGAGGGTCGGAAGAAGCGCCTGCTGATCGCCGACATGGACTCGACGATGATCCGTCAGGAGTGCATCGACGAACTGGCCGACGAGGCCGGGGTCGGCGCGCGCGTGGCTGACATCACGGCGCGGGCGATGAATGGGGAACTCGACTTCGAGGGCGCGCTGCGAGAACGGGTGGGGCTGCTGAAAGGCTTGCCGGAAGCCGTCATCGCCCAGACCTTACGCGACCGGATCACGCTGATGCCGGGCGGCAAGGTGCTGCTGGCCACGATGAAGGCGCAGGGGGCATACGCGGCGCTGGTCTCGGGCGGGTTCACGGCGTTCACCTCGGCGGTGGCTGCGACGCTGGGGTTCGACGAGAACCGGGCGAACACGCTGCTCGTGGCCGACGGGAAGCTGGCGGGGACAGTGGCCGAGCCGATCCTTGGCAAGGAAGCCAAGCTGCGGGCGCTGAACGAGATCACCGCGCGACTTGGGATCACGCCCGCCGAGGCGCTTGCCGTCGGCGATGGGGCCAACGACGTGCCGATGCTTTTGGCCGCAGGCACCGGCGTCGCGCTTCACGCCAAGCCCCGGGTGCAGGCAGACTGCGAAGTTCGGGTGAACCACGGCGACCTGACGGCGCTTCTGTTCCTGCAAGGCTATTCCCGCGACGCCTTCGCCCCGGTCTGAACGGCGGGGATTGCGCGGAGCGCTGGCGCGCAAGTCCCTAGTCTCGTCGGCGGGCTTGCGCCCTTCTCCTCGGCAATGGGGGCGCTGCCCCC
>WOUW01000072.1 GCA_009773055.1 Paracoccaceae bacterium | reverse complement strand
CCGCCCATGCGCTCGACGAGCTGCAGCTCTATGGCTACCGCCCCTTTGACGAGCCCGATCCGCGCCTGATGCCAGATGGGCAGCGCATTGCGGTCGCCGTCGCCGACATCTTCGACGCCCTCGTCGCGACCCTGGAAGACACCCGCATGGAACCCGACCTCGAAGAGGTGCTCTGGGGCCAGGTCAACCTCTTCCACCGCGCCACGGCCCGGATCGAGCGGTCGCTCGATGAGAACGAGCAGGCGCAGCGCCGCCTCCAGCGGGAGCAGGACGGCTCCGAGGTGAAATCCACCGAACTCGAGCGCCTGACGGCCGAAGGCCTGACGCTGATCGAACGGCGCAACTGCATGGACATGATGCGCGATCACGCTGCCACCGAGTTCATCCATCACACGGGCTCGACCTGGCGCCCCCGCACCGGCTCGATGGTGAACCGCCAGCACATGACCGCAGCACTGATCGACAGCCGCGATTTCCTTGCCGCCAAGCGCCGCGCGGAGACCGAGGTAATGCTGCCCGCTGGCCCGAAGGTTGCCCTCACCGGTGGGACCGACTTCAACGATCACCGCCTGATCTGGGGCAAGCTCGATCAGGTCCGGACCAAGTATCCAGACATGGTCCTTCTGCACGGGGGAAGCCCCAGGGGCGCAGAACTCATCGCCGCCAAATGGGCCGAGGCCCGGGGCGTGACGCAGGTGGCCTTCAAGCCCGACTGGACCAAGCACGCCAAGGCCGCGCCCTTCAAGCGCAACGACGCGATGCTCGACGTGCTGCCCGTGGGCGTTCTCGTCTTCCCGGGCAATGGCATCCAGGAGAACCTCGCCGACAGGGCCAAGAAGCTCGGCATCCCGGTCATGAAGTTCGAGAAGGAGGCGTGAGCCCCCTGACTCCTCGGGGCATCGAGCATTGGTCGGGACTGATTCCAGAGGCATTCATTGCAGCAAGTGCTGCAGGGCTTGCCGAAGCGGAACCGCGCAAGCTTGTGACCTGCTCCCCAGTTTGTCCTTGTTTAGAAGTTAGCTCTTTTCAGGGTTTGGTCCTTTACTGACCGGTTGAGGAACTCCCGCGGGGTGAGGCCGTCGAGGCTCGTGTGCGGGCGATGATGGTTGTAGTCGTCGCGCCATGCCGCGATCAAGTGGCGAGCATGGCGCAGGCTGGTGAACAGGTGCTCGTTCAGATGGCGTAATCGGGACTTCGCTCCCGGTTCTGCCGGTGCTTTCCTCTCCGGCAGCAATCATAGCCAGGGAGGTCGGAAGATGGCTGCGCTTCATGCTGGGTTGGACGTGTCACTAGAACTGACCAGCGTTTGTATTGTCGATGAAGAGGGGCGGATGGTCCGAGAGGCCCAAGTGGCCTCGGAACCGGATGCGATCATTCGTGAGCTTCGCGCGGCACCGGGTGATTACGTTCGGGTTGGCCTCGAAGCTGGGTCGCTTTCGCAGTGGCTGTGCTTCGGGCATCAAGGATGCCGGACTGCCGGTGGTGTGCATCGAGGCGCGCCACGCAAAGGCCGCGATGGTCGCGATGAACCGGAACAAGAATGACCGCAACGACGCACGGTCGCTCGCACACCTGGTTCGATCGGGCTGGTTCAAGGCCGTCCATGTGAAGTCGCTTCGCACACTGCTGACCGCGCGGGAGTTCTACGTCAACAAGCTCCGTGACCACGAGAATGAGATCCGGGGCCTGCTGCACCGGGCCTTGTTGCGCCTGACCGAGAACGACGAGCTTTGCCGACGCTTCATGACGATCCCTGGTGTCGGACCTGTGACGGCGCTGGCCTTCAAGGCGACGATAGATGATCCCGCCAGGTTCCGAAGATCGAATGATGTGGGCGCCCATCTCGGGCTGACGCCCCGCCAGTATCAATCCGGGGAGACGGATGTCCGTGGCCGCATCTCCCGATCCGGGGACGCATTTACAAGAGGAGCGCTCTTTGCCGTCGCGCACGTGATGTTGACCCGATCAAGGCAATGGACGGCAATCCGAGCATGGGGTCTGCGGATCGCGCAACGAAGCAATCTGAAGAAGGCCAAGATTGCCGTAGCCCGGAAGCTGGCGGTGATCATGCACCGCATGTGGCGCGACGAGACTCCATTCCGTTGGGGCACCAAAGCATGAGCTGACCCTTCACCGACCGGGGCGTTCAAGTCACCCGGTCACGACCGGTTCCCGTCAGGGACGGGGATGAGGCGAAGACCGCACGAGTGCCTGGGCTGCAAATGCGCGCAAATCCGCAAGCCCGCCGTTTAGCATGGTCCGCCTCACCTTCGACCACCATTATGCGGCGCGCCAATGTGCCGACCGCGGACAGAAGCATGACCCCAGACGGAAACAGGAAGTGATCGATCAAACTTGACAGCCACGTCCCGATTACAGAAGGCATTCATCCCGCAATCTGCCATTGAAGGACTCGACGAAGCCGTTCTGCATGGGTTTGCCGGGCGCGATGTAGAGCCATTCGACTTCCGGTCCTGCTGCCACGCCAGGATCGCGTTCGAGGTCAGTTCTGTGCCGTTATCACTGACCACCATGCAGGGATAGCCTCGCAACTCGGCGATCCGGTCCAGTTCCCACGCCACACGATGGCCCGAGATCGATGTGTCAACGACAGCACCCAGACACTCCCGGCTGAAGTCGTCGATGATGCACAGGACCCGGAACCGCCGACCCCAAGCTAGGCTGTCGGATACGAAGTCGAGCGACCAGCGCTGGTTTGGTCCCTGCGGGATCGCCATGGGCGCGCGGGTCCCGAGTGCCCGCTTGCGGCCGCCACGCTTGCGCACGGTCAGCCGTTCTTCCCGGTAGATGCGGTAGAGCTTCTTCCAGTTTAATTCCCAGCCCTCCCGCTCGAGCAGGATGTGCAGGCGGCGGTAGCCAAATCGGAGACGTTCCGACGAGAGCTCGCGCAGACGACTTCGTAGCCCGGCGTCGTCCGCACGGCTGGATTGATAGCGATGGACTCGCGGGTCGATGCCCACCAGACGGCAGGCGCGACACTGCGAATAGTTCTTCTCGGTCATGGCCCAGGTCACGGCGTTCGGGGTGGTGCTCGAACCGGTGGCGCACCACCCCTCACCCCCTTGAACTGTGCCTCAGAAGTTTTTTCCGAGCATCTCGCGCAAGGTCGAGACATCCATCATCGACTCTGCCAGCAACTTCTTGAGCTTTGCGTTCTCGTCCTCGAGCTGCTTCAGCCGCTTGGCCTCGCTGACCTCCATCCCGCCATATTTCGATCGCCACTTGTAGAAGGTCGCATCGCTGATCCCGTGCTTCCGACACAACTCCGTGGCGCTCAGGCCCGCTTGGTGCTCCTTCAGGACGCCGATAATCTGCTCTTCCGTGAACCTGCTGGGCTTCATGTCCGTCTCCTTCGCTGGAGAACAGACTAACCTCATACTGCGGACGTTTCAGGGGAGCAGGTCACTGCTACCCTTGCCCGATCGCAACACCTTTGCTTGCATCTAGTTACAGGCCTGTCATTTTATCTGACTATCGTCGTTCACTGTCACTGAGCGACACTCGGCAATGAGTGATACAGGTCAGCAGGTCTATCCAAACCGGTATCACACTGCCCGCAGAACGGACGTGCAGGCACGTTGGACCGCGCAGACCTCACAGTCCATACTGCTCCCGCGCGAATTCACCCAAACCGACGGCATCAAGTCTGGCAAGCGGCGCCAGGAATGTGACTTGGATGACACCCGGGGCGCGCCCGATCTCGATTGCACCGTTCACGGTGGCGCGGTTCCGCACCTCGGCGATGGTCATACCCAAGAGCCTGGCCGCTCGTTCCAGTCCGTTTTCGATGGCGAGGTTCAGGTTGGCGGCCGTGCCGATCACGCTGATGGGCGCCAGCGGTTCAATCTCGGCCACCCCCCATTTCGCCGCGAGCCGCTGCCCTTTGGCCTTCTCGGCGGCAGTGAAGGGCCGTGCCATCGGAGGCAGGTCCTCTTCCAGCGGGAACAGGACCGGTCCATCAAGCGGGTAGTTCTTCACCACCTCGATCTGAAGCGTCACGCTCCCCGCGACATCCATCGTATGCCCGGCAATCTCGCCATCACCCTGTCCGGCGTGCATGTCGCCCATGTAGACACCCGCGCCCCGCACCTTGACCGGGCAGACGATGATGGCGCCCGCGCGCACGGCGTCGATGTCCATGTGCCCGTCGGTCTTGTGCTGGGCCAGCTGTTCGGCAGTGATGGCGTATTCGTGCGGTGCGCCGACGAGGAAGGCCCCGAAATCGCCCGCGTTGTGGCTGTCCGGCATCGCCATCGACGGGCAGGTCCCAAGCTGGCCCATAAAGGGGCGCATCCGCACCAGTGTTCCGGGCATATCCGACGGCGCAAATGTCAGGACACGATGGCAAAGGGCGTGACCGCATTGCCGCAGGTGTTGCACTTGACGGCTTGCTGCCCGATCCCCTCGACATGGGTTTCCGGCCAGACCGTGTCGCAGACCGGGCAGCGTCCGGCGACATAGGGGTCGCCGAGGCAAAACCCCTCGGGCGAGGAGTCGTGTCCCGATGCTGTGGCAATCGAGGTGACTGTGATGTCGCGAATGCGGATGGCGACGCCGTCGCCGACCTCGGCCCCTTCAACGTAGACCGGGCGCGTCACCTCATGGCCGCCGCGCAACGACGGCGTGATCATCGGCCCCCAGCAGCCCGGCGCGGTATTGGCGATGATGGTGCCGCCATTTTCCACCGGGCCCAGCATCGGGGCTTCCGGGTCCAGCACGCTGTTGGTGAATTCAGACACCACGATGCTGCGGCGTGACGGTGTGTTGCTGCCATCCGGCATGGTCATCCCCCTGATGTGTTTGTTGTTTGACTTGAACCTAGGACGGTGCTTTCGCGCAGCAAGCCTTGCGCATGAGGCCCCGGCGCCCTGGCGAGGTTCACCCGCCAGGGCGGCATGTCGCGACGGTTACAACCCGATGTATTTCTTCGCGATGCCGGTCCCGATGGTGTATTTCGGGTCCACCATGTTGCCCAGCCGGGCCTTGCCGGCCATGGTGAGCAGCATGTAGGCCTCGTCCTGCCCCATCCCGGTTTCCTGATCGATCCAGCGCACCAGTTCGCGGTAGGCGATGCGCGCCGCGTCTTCGAGCGGGCGGGCGCTGCCGATGGTCATAATGCTGGTCTCGGTTTCCAGCCGCGGCCAGCCGATGGTATGACCTTTGATGAGATCAACCTGCAGCTGCACGGTGGCGGGCATTTCCATGGCCACACCGCACAATTCGCCATCGCCCTGAATGGCATGGCAATCGCCAAGATAGAGCAACGCCCCCGCGATGTTGACCGGCAGATAAATGATCGCGCCAGGCCCGACGTCGGGAAGATCCATGTTGCCGCCGTAGTAGTCCGGAACCAGTGACGAGATCGCCTCGATCTCGGGGCTGGTGCCGATGGTGCCGATGAACGGCTCGTAGGGCAGGGTGATCTTGTCGGACCAGTAGACCCCGTCTTCATCCAGCCGCACCTTCTTGACCTTTTCCGGCAGGGGCGCATTCAGCATCGCGGTCTGACCCGTTGCCACCAGCCCGCCAAACTCCGGCAGAAGGCAGGTCGTGCCCACTGGCTGCGGCCCGCGCGGCTTGATCGAGATGATCTTGACCGCGAGGCAATCCCCCTTCTCGGCGCCGCGCACGTAGATCGGTCCGGTCTGCGGATTAAGGAACGGAAAGTTCAGAATCTCCGACGGCCGGTCGCTTTCCGAGGTGATCTTGCCCTCGAAGGCGTCGTGGGTTTCCACCGTCACCACTGCGCCCGGCTCCACCTCCAACACGGGTTTGGCATAGGGGCCGTAGACGTAATGAAACGTGCCCTGATCCTTGATTCCGATGAAGTGGCTCTTGCCGGGTTTTCCCAGCGCCACGCCCTTCTTTGACATTACCGAGGCATCAAACCAGCTCATGCCCAGTCTCCCTTCTGATGCGATGTTCCTACAATGCCAGCCATTTCTTCACCTTCTCCCGATCCTTGATGTCCTCTGGGCCGACCTCGGCAATGATGCGGCCCTTGTCGATGACAAAGCCTTCCGCGTTCAACCGCTTGATGTTGCGGGCGATGTCCTTGACGATCGACGGCTGAATACCCTCGGACGGCTCATCCAGCAGCATCAGGTCGGGCCCGCCAACCATGGCCCGCCCGATGGCAAGCTGCTGTTGTTGCCCACCGGAAAGCGTACCAGCGGCCTGACGGGCGCGCTCTTTCAAGATCGGGAAGAATTCGTAGACCTTGTCGTAATCCGGAGTGCCGCCACGCCGTGCCGTCTCTCCGACCAGCAGATTTTCCCGGACCGTCAGGCGGGGGAACACGTCGCGCCCTTGCGGGATGTAGCCGATGCCCATCCGCGCGCGTGCCTGTGCAGTGACCTTGTTCACCTCGCGCCCGGCAAATTCGATCTGGCCCGCCCCGACCGGCAGCAGCCCGATCAGCGTGCGCATAAGCGTGCTTTTGCCCACGCCGTTGCGACCGATCACTGCAACGATTTCGCCCTTGCCGACGCGCAGGGACACACCCTGCAACACCGGCTCGCCGCCATAACCTGCGCGCAGATCGGTGACCTTCAGCATGTCACTCATCGGACGCCCCCAGATAGATGTCGGCCACGCCGGGGTGCGAGATGATCTCTTGCACCGACCCTTGCGCAAAGATCTCGCCGAAATGCAGCACCGTCACCCGGTCGGCGATCTGCTGCACGAAGGACATGTCATGTTCCACCGCCAGAATGGTCACGCCCTGGGCGTTCAGGGTGCGCAGCATTTCCCCGGTCTGGCGGGTTTCTTCCGGCGAAAGGCAAGCACGCGCTGGATCGTCGCCTCCAGATCATGGCCGTGCAGGTGGTGCTGGAACGAAATCACCAGATTCTGCCGGACGCTGAGGTCCTTGAAGATGCCGGGCACCTGGAACTTTACGCTCATCCCCTTTCGTATGCGGGCGAAGGAGGGCAGGTGGGTCACGTCTTCATCCTTGAAGAGGATGCTGCCGCTGTCAGGCCGGTGCGCCCCCAGGATCAGGCGGAACAGTGAGGATTTCCCCGCCCCGTTCGGCCCGATCAGGCAATGGATCTCTCCGGCTTCGATGCCGAAGTCGACGTTGCGGGCGACATGGACGCCGCCAAAGCGTTTGCACAGGCCCTGGGTCTGCAGGATCATGGGCGGCCTCCCGTGGATGCGAGGCGAGCGGAGATCCAGCGCATCAGCGACAGCACGATCCCTTCGGGTGCGAAGAGCACCGTCAGGACAAGGATCACCCCCATCACCACGATGGCGTACTGGCTGCCGTAGATGGTCAGCCACTGATACAGGAAGATCATAACCAGCGTGCCGATCAGCGTGGCGGTCACGTCCTTGCGCCCACCAAAGGCGACCCAGATCACCGGCAGCGCTGCCGCCGTTATGCTCATGGAACTGGGCGTGATGTACTGGCCCCAGGCGGTGTAAAGCACCCCCGACAGGCCCGCGAGGGCGCCGCCCAGGACAAAGCCCAGCAGTTGGTAGCGGCGCACGTCATAGCCCAGCATCTCGGCCCGTTCGGGGTTCTCGCGGATGGCGACCAGCACGTTGCCGAAGGGCGCGTTCAGCAGCATCCGCAGGCCGAGATAGACCACCAGCATCAGGCCTAGCAGCACGTAGTACAGCGCGATGTCAGCATAAAGCAGCACATCGCCCCCCGGCCAGGGGATGGTCAAAGGCGGCATGCCGGACATGCCGTTGAACCCGTTCAGGCGCGCGGCGCCAATCGCCCATTCCGGCCCGGCGGTCTGCGCCATGAAGGCCTGGAACACCAGCGTGACCGAGAGGGTGACGATGCCGATGAACACGCCCTGCACACGCCCGTAGAACATGAAGTAACCCAGCACCACCGCCAGCAGCGCGGCAAGGCCGACCGACAGTGCCAGCGCCAGCAGGGTGAACCCGTAGGCCGCGCCGAAGTTCAGCGTCAGGACGCCGTAGCCGTAGCCGGCCAACCCGAAGAAGGCGGTCTGTCCAAAGGAGAGTGACCCGGCATAGCCCCAGATCACCCCCAGCCCCATGGCCATGAAGGTCCAAACCAGAAAGTACGCCGTGTTTCCTACTGTCCAGCCGTCGACGAACAGCGGATAGATCACCGCCGCCAGCACGGCCAATGCCAGGGTCAGCCAGAACCACCGACCACTACCCAAGGTCTGCGGGCCCTCCAGCCGCGACAGCCACAGCGCCAGCGTATTGCGCTGCTGTTTCGGCGTCGCATCGATCAGTGACGCCCCGCGGTTCAGGTCCGAATTGACTTCGGGCCGGGTCATTTGCGGCCTCCGAGGATCCAGCCCGACAAACCGCCGGGCAGTAACCGGATGACGATGATGACGGTGATCAACAGCCCAATCTGACCGAAGAGCTGGCCTTGCCATGCCGTCATGCCCGACCGGATCACGGCCAAGATGGCCGCCGCGGGAGCAGCACCAAGGAAGATGTCACCGCCGCCGATCACAACCGTTACAAAGCTTTCGACCATGAAGGTCGCGCCCATGGTCGGAACAAGGGTCATCGTCGGCGCGTAAAGCCCGCCTGCAAGGCCCGCAAGCGCCGCCCCAAGTCCGAAGGTGAGTGTGTAGACCTTGCCGGTGTCCACGCCGGTTGCCCGTGCCATGCGCGGCAGCTGGATCGTGGCCCGCGCAATCACCCCGGCGCGGGTGTGGTAGAAGAAGAGGTAAAGGCTGACCAGCAGCAGAACCGCGATACCCATGAGCACCACGCGATAGGTCGAATAGGAAAACCCGCCGACGGTAAAACTGCCCAGGGGCGTGCCCACGCCCTGCATGGTCGACCCCAGCACGATCAGAACGCCTTGCGTCGCGCCCCAAGTGGCGACGATGGAATCCAGAGGTCGGTGGTAGAGGTGCCGGATGATCGTCCGCTCCAGCACCATCCCGATCAGACCGGCCGTAATCGACCCGCCAAGAATGGCCAAGGGCAATGGCAGACCAAGCTGGGCAAGGCTGACGGTCGTGTAGGCCCCGCACATGATGAATTCACCATGCGCAAGGTTGATGACCCCCATCATCCCGAAAATGATGGCCAGCCCCATCGACGCGATCACCAAGAAAGCGAAGGCATCGCCGAACTGGAAGAGGAACGAGAACAGGGTCGACACTCTTGCCGTCTCCTTGTCGATGTCCGCATGCCGCAGCAGCGGAGCGGCTATGTGGAAGGAAGGAACCGGGGGGCGACGCCGCCCCCCGGGATGGTGGGCTTATTCCTGCGGCGGAGGGCTGGACGGCGTGTATTGCGCGCTTGGGTCATTCTTGGTCAGGTCGCAACCAGCTTCCCCCAGCCAGTAGGGCGCGATGTTTTCCCAGACGTTGGGAAAGCTGATGCTGTGATCGGCTTCGACCTTGGCCAGAAAGATGGTGTGCGACATGTGCTGGCTTTTCGGGTCCAGGCAGACATTGCCGGAGGGACCGTCAAAGCACACGTCCCCCTTTGCGATTTCGGCGCGCAGGGCGGCATGGTCGGTCGTCCCGGCGCGTTCCACCATCAACTTGTAGAGGTTCATCGCGATGTACGAGTTCGCGGCTTCCTGGTTGATGTACGGTTCATCCGGGAACCGGGCGCGGAACTTTTCGATGAAGGCCTTGGCGGCCGGCGTGTCGACTTCCTCGATGAAGTTGGTGGTGACGTACATGTCCTTCAGGCTGGGGGGCGTGAAGCGCTTGTGCTCGTAGCCCTGGCCCACGTTGACCGAAGAGGCCATCGGCAGGTTCACGTTCGCTGCGGCCGCCTGTTCGTAATAGGACGCCTGCGCCGCGCCGACCAGCAGGGTCACGACGAAGCCGGGCTTGGCAGCCTGGATGTTCTGGATCGACTGGCCGAATTGCGAGACGCCCAGCGGGATGAACTCTTCGCCCACCATGGTGCCGCCGTTCTCTTCGACGATCTGGCGCACCCATTCGGCCGAGATCTGGCCGAAGTTGTAGTCTGCGGCCAGCGTGTAGACGTTGTTGCCATACTTCTCCATCATCCATGGGATCAGGGTCGAGAACTGCTGTTCCGGCACCGCGCCCGTGACGATCATGTTGGCGTCACAGACGCCGCCTTCGTACTGGTTGTTGTAGAAGGCCAGCCCATCGAACTGGTTGACGATCGGGCGGTAGGCTTCGCGCGAGGCGGACGAGAACCCGGCGAAGACCACATCCACCTGGTCGCTTTGCAGGACCCGGCGCATGAATTCCTGATAGCGCGTGTTGTCGGACTGGGTGTCATAGACCACCAGTTCGACCGGACGGCCACCGATGCCCCCGGCCGCGTTGATCTCCTCGGCGGCAAGCGTGATGGCATTGACCTTGACCATGGTCGCGGCGGCAAAATCGCCGGACTGATCCTCAAGCACGCCGATCTTGATGGCGTCCTGCGCCAAGGCGACGGATGCGGTCAGGACGCCGATGGCCCCCCCAAGGCGCATGGCCTTTACGAACTGTCTTCCACTGGGCATAGTAGACCTCCTTGTTATGGTTGTTTGGTTTTCCGCTCATGCGCTGCTGTCCCGGCGAGACGCATGGAGGACGTGGACGCGGCCAGAATTTCGGCCGCGAATTCTTCTATCGAGATGCGTTTGGCCATGCTTGCCACACGCATCTTTCGATATGCCTCATCATCTGAAACATCGTCGTCGTTCATGATTTTGAGGATGGCCTTCACCACAGCCCGACGCCCCTCGGCGCGGCGGGAAAGGGTCTCGCGGTCCATCAGCTCGCGCTGGCGGATGGAGTGTTCGTTGAATGCCAGAAACAGGGCCGTGAAAATGCCGGTGGCGCGAACCGGCTTCATCAGCACCGATGCCGCGCGGTGGCGGACCACGCGCGCCAGTCGGCTTGGGGCCTCCATCCCGATAAGGGCAATATGAGGGACATCCGAATCCAGCACCATGAAGTCCTGGTCGGCGTCGACAAAAACCACATCATGCATGCCTGCGACGAAGTCGGTGGCGTCGGGGCCGTGTTCGGAAACCAGCAGGCCCAGGCGTTCCAGCGTGCGCACCAGAACCTCGCGGTTCCGATCTTCCGGCAGGGCCACCCAAGCCCGAGCGCCGCGAAAATTCGACCGGATCTGCGAGGTCATGACACCACCCGTAGCGTCTTTTCGCCCGACAAGGTTGCCAGCGCCAAAGGCTCCCAGACCAGATAAGGATCGGGCTGGACCAGTCTGTTGCTGCTGTGCAGGATCTCGAACGTCCCATCGCGGCGCGACCGCCCAATGCGGGGCCACAGGAAGCAGTGCCGGTTCTCAGGATCGATCTGCACCGACCCCTGCGGCGCCTCGAAGGAAACCGTGTTCAGTGCGGCAAGGACGGCCTTCGGGTCCGAGCTCCCTGCGCGCTGGATGGCGCGCGCCAGCATGTGAACGGCGATATAGCTGGCCTCGGCATCAGCCGAGGTCGGGCCGACGCCCGGATAGTGCTGCTCCCACGCAGCCAGAAACCTGACGTTGGCCTCGGTCTCGACGGACGAAAAATAGACACTGGACGAGATATGGCCA
>WOUW01000005.1 GCA_009773055.1 Paracoccaceae bacterium | reverse complement strand
CACCTCGATCCACTTCCAGCCATCCGAGGCCAGCGCCTCGGCTTCGGCCTGGAGCTTCTCGGAGACCAGCCGATCGAGCAGGGCAGGGTCCTCGAGCCAGCCTCCGTCGTCACCCTGGAAGAGGTCGCGCAGCACGACACCTCCCGCCGCCTCATAGGCATCGACACCGACGAACACCGCGCGGCGATCAGACGCCCGGACCGAGGTCTCCGTGAGCATGCGCCGTATGGCGTAGGGCTCCTTGTTCCAGGAGTTCTTCACCGCATCCCAGACCTGCGCCTGACGCGCATGATCCGGGTTCACGGTGAAGGCCATCAGCTGTTCGAGCGTCATGCCGTCCTCGGCATAAACCTCGAGCAGGGCAGGGGCCACGGAGGCGAGTTTCAGGCGCTGCTTCACGATCTGCGGCGTCACGAAGAAGGCCGCTGCGATCGCTTCCTCGCCCTGACCCTTTTCGCGCAGGGCCTGGAACGCACGGAACTGGTCCAGCGGATGCAAAGCCACACGCTGCATGTTCTCGGCCAGCGAGTCGTCCTCGGCCAAAATCTTGGAGGCGGCATCCCGCACGATGCAGGGGATCGGCGCGGTCTTGGCCAAACGCTTCTGCTTCACCAGGAGCGATAGCGCCTGGAAGCGGCGGCCGCCGGCCGGGATCTCGAACGTGCCGGTTTCGACCCCGTCGGCATCAAGCACGGGCCGGACGTTCAAGCCCTGCAGCAGGCCGCGCCGCGCGATGTCCTCGGCCAGTTCCTCGACAGAGACGCCGGCCTTGATGCGCCGCACGTTGGACTGGCTCAGCACGAGCTTGTCGAAGGGGATGTCCCGCGACGGGCACAGGGTGACCTTCTGAGCTGCTTTTGCCATCAGATCTTCTCCACGACGGGCGCCGGAAGCCACTCTCCCGATCTCACTTCCCGTCACCCCTCAAACCCACAGCCCTTTCCCTCTCTTTCTTTCCTGAGCAGCTATAGTACATCTTAGCAACTGAGTCACACTATTCGGCCGCTGGTGGTTTGACTTGGGAGTTGCTTTGCTGAATGGCGCCGAGACATCAGCACCCTGGCCATCGGCCAACAGGAAACGTCACCCACCTCTGCATCGAAGGTCAGTGCGCACAAGTTCTTGCCCAGTAATTTGCCTTGGAAGATTATTCGAGTATGGCCAAATCTACAATCGACGCCGGCTTTAGGCCCATAGAGATGCCTCTTCTGGCCAGCGGCGGCACTGCCTGGCAAAAGCCGACTGGATGTTTTCCAACCGGGTCTCATTTGCTTTCTGGTTCAAAGATACGGTGTACGACACGGGATAACCGCTTCACCAGCACGCAGCGCATGGCACTGACTTCTCAAGTACGAGGTCCCTGCGACAATCGACCATGAAAACAAAATTACTGCTGCTATTGAGCAATTGGTGCCACTCCGCTCATCCCCACACAATACCCGATGCACGGAGAGGGAAAACGAACATAGACCTCCCCAGATGTCAGACGCTTCCCTCGGCGGAGTGACGCAGTGAACGTGCCTTGCAAGGCTCGCTCACCACAACCCGCGCACAGGAACCCAACAGGTCGCTTAATAGCACGAGCGATCACTAGATCAAATGTGAACGCTCATAATTGCATTAATCTAGCTTTGGATTCGCCTTAGAATATCGACCGACATCTCTGCGAGAGTACCCTTTGGTCTACCGGGGCTCCGGCATTTTGAGTGTCATTTACTTTTGATCTGGGCCGCGGCGAAGCGACCATGGAACATGTGATCGCCGAAAGCCTATGTACTGATACGATGCACTGTTGGAGCGAAGCCCTTTAGAGATATGAGTAACTAAAGATTTATAGCGGATGCCAATTATAGGTTGCCAAAAGCTTATCAATCTGTCAGCGACGAAGGGCGGCTATTATTTGTCGCGCCTGCCCTAAGACTGTAAAGGATCCCGATTGCAGCCGGGATCCTTTTATCCAATTATTTTGAGTTTTCTGCCCGCAATTTCTTTTGGCGAACCATGTAAACCTTCAATTTTGAACTGCCGCGACGATCGCCACTCAATCTGGCGTCCAGGTTGCGTTCCGGCCACAGGCTACACATCCACGATCCGAACACTTGCGACCATCTATCGGCCGGCAGGTCAACGCGAAAGAGTACC
This sequence comes from Paracoccaceae bacterium, assembly GCA_009773055.1. GTDB lineage: Bacteria > Pseudomonadota > Alphaproteobacteria > Rhodobacterales > Rhodobacteraceae > Tabrizicola. The sequence goes on along the minus strand of WOUW01000005.1, from coordinate 44,255 downwards.
ATCTTGAACTAATGCGCAATTGATCAATCCTCCTCATTTGACGCTTAACTCCAAGTACGTTCTGTAACGGATCGCCCTTGACTCAGAAGGCCCCGACTCAGTTGGGGCCTTTTTTTAATTGCAAGGATGACCGCGACGCATCTATGCGACGGCGAACAGCGAAAGTTTTCAAAACGGGTGCATTTGCGAATGGAGGTGTAGAACGTTGGGCGTTGGAGGCTTTCTTAAAGGGTGAACGGAGTGCGGTGGCAAAGAAAGTGCTCACATCCAGCCCTTCGCACATGATCTGACTGGCCTACTGGGCGCGCCCTGTTCAGACCCCCGACAAGCCTGCTTCACAAAGTAGCCTCGTTTGGCGGCTTTTCGGCAAACTACGCTCCCAATTTATGACGCTTCCCATTTCTATTCGCCATGCGGTGCATAGGACGGACCAGCTAGGCCCGCATCTGAAAGTTGCTCGGTCTCGGGCAAGTCGGGCAAGGACGCCATCCGAATACGCAAAGAAAGGTCTCGGTCGTGACAAATGTGTAAGGTGCCCCGCGCGAAGGCACCGAGCAAAAGACCATCATGATCGACGCGACCTATCTGAAGGCGCACCGCACGGCATCAAGCCTGCGGGTGAAGAAGGGGGGCCGACGATCAGCGCGGGCGTCTGATCGGACGCACGAAGGGCGGCCTGAACACCAAGCTGCACGCTGTGACGGATGCGATGGTCAACTACATGATCGCCGATGGGCTTGCCCGGTCCGGCCTTGCGGAGGCTTCCGCCGCGATCACCCGGTCGTCCCTTGACCTGATCCGGACATCGGGTTTCGCGGAATACTACGATCCCGAATCTGGCGAGCCGCTGGGTGGCAGTCGCTTCACCTGGACAGCCGCGATGGTGCTGGAATTCCTGGCCCTTGCGGACTGATTCCTTCAAGCACCGCCGCTGATGAACCTCGGCAAAGTCGCCGCTGCCGGCATATCCTGACTACGCCGGCTTGGCGGCTTCTGGGCCTTGGCGGGGCAGAATGCACCGCCTCAGTCTCGCGCCGCCAAGGCCAGAAGTCCGTCATATAGCGCAGTCGCGACCGGGTTGGCATCCGGGGCCTCGGCGTTCAGCCGGAACGTCGTCGCGACCAGCTTGCCCCGGCCCAGACGCTTTTCGATGATGAAGGCCCCCGGCTTGTGGACCCAGCCCACGACCACGCCGGAATGCACCCGGCCCTGGAACTCCCAGGGGCGGAAGCCGGTCATGAGCTGGAGCGGCACCACGCCGGTGAACGACAGATCGAACATCGGCCCTCCCGGCAGGTGAGAGAACACTCCGTCCCGGCGCAGCCAGCTGAAGTTACCGACCCAATCGCCGCGCCAGATGCTGCGGTGGCGGTCGACAAGCTGATAGCCCGGAAAGGTGAAATAGGCGCCAGAGCGGAAGCCGCCCTGGCCGTCCTCGATCTGCATCGACATCGGCCCATCCCGCGGCGACAGGTCGTCGCGCAACCGGCCCGAGGCCTTGGCGACCAGTTGCAGCACCTTCGCCCCGGCGTGGAGGTCTTCGACCCGCTGGGCATCAAGGCCGTGGGTGACAAAGACCTGTGCCTCTTTCGCGCCGGTGACGGTATGGCCCAGTGCCGCCAGCCGTTCTGCCAGCGCGGCGTCGTCGGTCGCCACGCGGACCGGGGCAACCTCGCGCCGGGCGTAGACCGACACGCTTTCATCGTTCTGCGTCAGCACCGTTCCATCCGGCGTGGTTAGCGTGAAGCTGGCCTTCACCAGCGCCGAGGCCGCCCCCGCTTCGGTCGCCCCCGTCACTGGCGCGGCGGTCACCGCCATCGGCCCAGTCGCGGCCACCGGAACCGACCCGGAGTCCTTGCCGAACGCCCAGTTCAGCTTCGTCCCCTCGGGCAGGCTGGCCCCGCCGGTCGAGACCTTCAGATCGAAGGTCACAGCCTTTCCCGCCCAGGCCGCATGACGCGCAAGGCCGGGAGAGATGACGATATCGGCATTCACCTTCTGCATCGCGGACGCAAAGACCCGAGGGTTCCGCTCCATGTCGAGAAGGCCGTTGCCCTCCCAATGCACATCGGTGAATTCGGTGATGACGTAGCCCGCGATGGTCGGGTGGCGGCGGAACGCCTCGATCTCGTGCTTCAGGTTCATCCACTGGTGCCATTGCACATCGGTGATGAAGCCGGAGAAGCTGCCGAATACCTGCGCCAGACCCAGCTCGCGGAACCGGGCCTCGATGCCCTGAGGCAGCGCCGCGCCATCGGCCCAGGTCGCGCCATAGGCCATCCACCACGGGTCCTGCCCGTCCTTGCGCAACAGGTCCGGCTGCGGCAGGCCCCAGACGCCGAACTCGGACAGGATCAGCGGCTCCTTCCCGGTGCGGGTGATCTCCTCGCCGGTGCCGAAGGTCCAGTCAGCCCCGGCCGCGAATTCCGCGTTCAGCGCATCCCATTCCTCGCGGCGGTCGGTAGCGGTGCGGTAGTAGTGGTAATCGTTGAGGTCGGTCTTCACATGCCAATTCGGGAAGCAGGCCGAGTTGTCGACAACCAGCCGCAGCGGATCTTCCGCCTTCAGCCAGTCCACCATGTTCGACAGCCACAGCCGCTGGTCCGCCACCTCACGCAGGCGGGTGCCCCAGTCTTCGTTGATAAGGGTCCAGATCACGATGGACGGATGGTTGCGGTCACGGGCAAGGATGCCCTCCATCGTCGTCCGCAACCGCGCAGCCGAAGCGGGGGTGAAGGTTTCGATGTTCGGAATTTCGGTCCAGATCAGCAGGCCCAGCCGGTCGGCCACCTCATAATAGCGCGGGTCAGGCACCTTGATGTGGCAGCGCAGGCAGTTCAGCCCCATCGCCTTGGCCTTGCGGGCCTGATCCTCCAGCAGCTCCAGCGAAGGGGGCGCGCCAAAGCCGTCCGGGTAGTAATCCTGATCCAGCGCGCCCCGCAGATACAGCGGTTGGCCGTTCAGCCAGATGCTGCCGTCCCGCGTCTCGATCTTGCGGAAACCGAAGGTCTCGCTGCATTCATCCTCATCCCCGCCCGCCAGCGACAGGATGGCGCGCAGGGTGTATAGTGCGGGCATTTCGGGCGACCAGGGCTGGATGTCGGCCAGCGTCAGATGATGCCGCAGCCGGGTGCCTTCAACCGAGAGCGTCGCCGCATGGACCGCTTTGCCCGAAGGGTCGGCGATCTCCAGCCGGACGCTGCCCCGGAAGGCCGCCGACAGCGCAAGGTCGATGTCCAGCCGCCCATCGGGCCAGTGCGGGTCCAGCCGCAGGCTTTGGATATGGGTGCGCGCGCGGGCTTCCAGCCGCACCGACTGCCAGATGCCCGCCTGCGGGCCATACCAGCTTTGCTTGCCATGCGGGATCTCGGCGAAATCGCTGCCGTCCCGGTGATGCCCGTCCGGGAGGTCGCACTGAACCTCCAGCCGGTTGCTGGCTCGGATCAGGTCGGCGGGGATCACCACCTCGAAGGGCAGATAGCCGCCCTCGTGACGGGCGATTTCCTGCCCGTCCAGCCGGATCACGGCGCTGTCGCTGACCGCACCGAAGCAGATCGCCACCTCGCGCCCCTGCCAGGCGGCGGGAATGGCAATGTCGCGGGCATAGGTCGCCTGGCCGAAGGCCACGACCAATTCAGGAAACTGCGCCTGCCAGTGGCCGGGGACGCGCGCCTTGTGCCAGTCCGACTGGCTTTCGTGCCGGAACTCCCAGTTGCCGTCGAGGGAAAGCTTGGTCCGAAGCGGCGTCCGGGCAAGCGGCGAAAGCGGCGAGTGCAGCATCATGGCAGGTCCTTGCGGGTGGGTCGTGAAGGGGGGTCAAGGGGCTCCGGGACCCGCCGCGTCGGGCAAGCGGGAGGAAACCGTGTCAGGCAAAGGCAGGTCCCGGAAGTCTGCCCGGGCGCGGGAGCGGCGCCCGGACAAGGTAGTATCAGCGGTTGCGGCGCAGGATCTGGTCGACCCCGTCCTGCATCGCGGCCAGCGCATCCGCCGGCTCTGTGCCGGTCAGCCACATGGCGTTCAGGTCGGTAATCATCGCGCTGAAGATCGCGCGCTGGTTCTGCACCACCGGCAGCGCCGTGGCGTTGTCAGCCGTCGCCGCATATTCGCTGCGGTGCGGAAGCGCCGCGAACTCGGGGCTGGCGATGACCGACTGGCGGACCGACAGGTGGCCGGTGCGCGCCCACTGGAAGTTGTTGTCGTTCAGGAACTTGATGAACGCCAGCGCTGCCTCGGTCTCTTCGGGGGTGCGGCCTTCATCTTTCGGCATCACCCACATGTGGCTGTCCGCCCAGACTTTCGGCGCGCCGAAGATGCCCGGAAGGTTGGCCACCGCGTAGTTCTTCAGCACGGCCTTGCCGCTTTTCGCCTGGCTGTCGTAGTTGTCCACACCCCAGGTGCCGTTGATCAGGATTCCAGCCTCACCGTTCAGGAACGCCTGCTCGGCGCCGGGATAGTCCAGCGCGGTGTTCGCCAGCCCCTCGTCGTAGATCGCCTTGATCAGCGCGGCGGCCTTTTCACCCTCGGGCGTGTTGATCGACGCGGTCTTTCCGTCAGCCGACAGAACGTCGACGCCCTGCTGCCACATGAAGCTTTCCCACAGGCGCACCATCATCCCTTCGGACGACTGCGATTCCGAGGCGATGTAGAACTTGCCGGTCTTTTCCTTGAATTCCTTGCCCATCGCGATCAGCTCTTCGGGCGAGGTCGGCAGCTTGATCGAGCCGTCCGCGTTCACGAACCCGGCCTGCGCCATCAGGTCCACGTTGACGTGGAACAAGAGCGCATGCAGGTCATAGGGCAGCGCGTAGAGCGTGTCGTTCGTGGTCGCGTTCTTCAGCGCGGCGGGAACGAAGTCGGCCGTGTCGATGCCCACGTTGGCAAAGCCGTCGGCCAGCGGCACCAGAAGGTCGCGGTCCGAGAAGTTCGGCAGCACGGACGAGTGCATGACGGCGACGTCCGGGATGTTGCCGGTCGAATAGGTCGCGGTCAGCTGGTCATAGTAGGCACCCCAGTCCACTGTCTGGGTCACGACCTTGGCGCCGATGGTGTTCTCGGCGTTGAACTGGTTGGTCAGCGCGGTGATGATCCCGCATTCGCCATTGGCTTCCGAGGCCTTCATCACGGTGCCGTAGTCGGTCTGACAATCGCCGAAGAAGCGGAAGAAGCTGATCTCGACCGCCGAGGCCGTTCCGGCAACGCCGGTCAGTGCGGTGGCCAGCGCAAGGCGCGCCAGAAGTTTCGAATGGTGCATCATATCCTCCTATGGATGCCGTGATTTGGTTGGGTCACTTGCCCGCGCCCATCGCGACACCCGCCACGATGAAACGCTGGAAGATCAGGAACAGGATGACGATGGGCAGGCTGGCGAAAACGGCCGAGGCCATCACGCTGCCAAGCCCTTCCGAGAAGGCAAAGTTGCTCTGGATCGAGGCAAGGCCCACCGTCACGGTGAACATGTCCGCCTTGGTGGCCGACACCAGAGGCCAGAGAAAGTCGTTCCAGGCGAAGATGAAGGTGAAAAGGCCCAAGGTCGTCAGCGCAGGCACCGACAGGGGCAGCATGATCCGCCAGAAGATCGTGAAGTGCGAAGCATGGTCCAGTTCGGCCGCCTCTTCCAGCTCACGCGGGACGGCGCGGAAAAACTGGGTCATCAGGAACACGCCGATCGGAACGGCCAGGCGCGGGGCCACAAGCGCGGCATGGGTGTTGTGCATCCCCCAGTCGGCGAACATGGTGAAAAGCGGGATGAACACCGCCTGCTCCGGCACCATCAGCCCGGCCAGGACGATCAGGAACAGCGTCCGCTTGAACGGGAACTGCAGCCGCGCAAAGGCATAGCCCGCCATCGACGACACGATCAGCACCAGCGCCGTCATGCTGATGGCGACGACGAAGCTGTGCATCAGCCAGCGCGGCACCGTGGCCAGTTTCAGCAGGCTGACGTAGTTGTCGATGGTGAAAGGATAGGGGATGAATCCCGCGGTCGACCGCATCAGCTCGTCGTTCGGCTTCAGCGACATGGTCACGACCCAGACCACCGGGATCATCCACAGGATCGCGAAGGCGACCGTCAGCCCCAGCAGGATCAGGTCGGCCGTGCGGGTCGAGCCCGTGCGGCGCGCGGTGCTCATGCCTCGTCCCCTTTGCGGCCCAGCCACAGTTGCAGCATCGAAAAGCCCAGCATCAGCAGAAACAGCGCCATCGCGATGGCCGAGGCATAGCCGACCTGCCAGTCGCGGAAGCCGGTGTCGTAGATGTATTGCACCATCGTCTTGGTCTTGTTCGCCGGACCGCCTTGCGTCATCAGCATCGCCTGCCCGAAGATCTGGAACTGCCCGATGATCTGCAGCACCACCACCAGCAAAAGCGTGTGCCGAATCGACGGCAGCGTGATCCGCCGCAGCACCGTCCAGCGCGAGGCGTGGTCCAGCTCGGCCGCCTCGTACAGTTCCTGCGGGATCTGGCCCAGGGCGGCCAGGAACAACGCCATCGGCAGCCCCACGCCCCACCACAGCGTCGCCAGCGCGATGGACGGCATCGCCAGCGTCGGATGCGCCAGAAAGTTCACCGGCTTGATCCCGATGGCATGCCACAGCGGCACCAGAAGGCCCTGATCCGCCGACAGCACCATCGACCAGACCAGCGTGACCACGGTCACCGAAAAGACCGAGGACATGAAGAACACCGACCGCAGGATCGACCGCAGCCGCCCGGTCCCATGCACGGCAAGCGCCAAAAGCAGCGCCAGCAGCGTCATCGTCGGCACGGTGAGCGCAACGAAGTAGAGGGTGTTGCGGACCGTCCGCCAGAAAAGCTTGTCGGTCCACAGGTCCTCATAGTTCAGGAACCCGATGTATTCTCGGTAGCCCCCCGCCAACTCCCAATCGTGCAGGCTGATCCAGAAGCCCTTGAACAGCGGATAGACCAGGAAGATTGCGTAGATCACCAGGAACGGGGCGAGGAACAGAAACGCGACACCCGGCGCGCGCCGCCCCGGTGACCCGCCGCTTGCGCCACCGCCGCTCATGCGCGTGGGCCTTCGTGCAGGGTGATCGCCCGGCCCTCGGCGTCGAAGACGTGGCGCTGGCCGTCGCCCAAAGCCAGCCGGATCGCATCGCCCACCTTCGGCAAGGCCGGGCTGCGCAGTTCCGCCACAACTGGATGGCCGCCCGGCAGCGTGGCGTAGATCAGCTTGACGTTGCCCAGCTCCTCGACGACGTCCACGGTCGCGGGGATCGGGCCTTCGGGTTGCAGCACCAACACATCGGGCCGCAGGCCCAGCGTGACCTTGTCACCCTCGGCGCCGCCCGTGATCCGCACCGGCACCCTCGCTCCCGCCAGATCGACCGCGGCATCCGCCCCCCGCACGCCCGTCATCACACCGGGAATGAGGTTGATCTTCGGCGCGCCCAGGAACCCGGCCACGAAGCTGTTCGCCGGGCGTTCGTACAACTCGATCGGGGTGCCGACCTGCTCGATCAGACCCGCGCGCAAGACGACGATCCGGTCGGCCATCGTCATCGCTTCGGTCTGGTCATGCGTCACATAGATCATCGTCGCGCCCAGCCGGTGGTGCAGCTTGGCGATCTCGGTCCGCATCTGGACCCGCAGCGCGGCGTCGAGGTTCGACAACGGCTCGTCAAACAGGAACACCTGCGGCTCGCGCACGATGGCGCGACCGATGGCGACCCGCTGACGCTGCCCGCCGGACAGGGCGCGCGGCTTGCGGTCGAGGTAGGGCTCCAGCTGCAGGATCTGCACGGCACGGGACAGACGCTCGGCGATCTCGGCCTTGGAAGTGCCAAGGTTCTGCAACCCGAACACCATGTTTTCCCGCACCGACATGTGCGGATAAAGCGCATAGTTCTGGAACACCATCGCCACGCCCCGGTCGCGCGCGGCCACGTCGTTCACGCGCTTGCCGCCGATCCGGACCTCGCCGCCAGTGATGTCCTCCAGCCCCGCGATCATGCGCAGAAGCGTGGACTTGCCGCAGCCCGAGGGGCCGACGAACACGACGAACTCACCCTCGGCAATGTCAAGCGACACTCCCGGGATCACCATGGCCGAGCCATAGCTTTTCGACACGCTGCGCAAGCTGACCTGACCCATGCAGCCGTCTCCTCCCAGATTCAGTTATGGTTAGTTATATGTTGAGTGTTCATAACTAAAGCCGAAGGTGATATCAAGCTAAAGAACGGTATTGCGACAACGGGGCAGATGTTGAATGGTGGAGCCGCGTGACCGACCGGATGGGATTGTGCCGAAGAAGCCGACGATGACCGAAATCGCCGTGGCCTGCGGCGTGTCCCAGGCCACGGTCTCGCTGGTCCTGAACCACGCGCCCGGCACGCGCATATCGCCCACCACCCGCGACATGGTGCTGAAGAAGGCGGCAGAGCTGGGCTATCACGTCGCGCACCGGGCGGCCGGACGGCGGCCGGTGATCGCCATGCTGATCAACGATGTCACCAGCTCGCCGCATGTGGCGGGCCTGATCGATGGCGTGTCCGATGCCGCCAACGACGCCGGGTTTCTGGTGACGGTGATCCCCACCTCGGGCGATGACGAGGCCGAGGAATCCGCCATCGGCTTTCTCGCCTCGCTGCCGGTGGCCGGGGTGATCTATACCCGGCTTGTCACGCAAGAGGTGGTGGTGCCACCCCGCCTGACCGACTGGCCCTGCATCCTTCTGAACTGCTACGTGGCAAAGGACAGCCTTCCGTCGGTCGTTCCGGGCGACCAGGCGGCAGGGGTGACCGCGACGTTTGCGCTGCTGGACGCTGGCCACCGCCGGATCGCCTTCATTGGCGGCGACGAAAGCATCGAAGCCTCGCACGAACGGTTGAAGGGTTACAAACGCGCCCTTGCCACCCGTGACGTGCCGTATGATCCGGCGCTGGTGGTCAAGGGCGGCTGGACGATTTCGGGCGGCTACAAGGCGCTGAAAAAGCTTCTCACCTTTCCCGACCCACCCACCGCGGTCTTCTGCTTTTGCGACCGCACCGCCGTCGGCGTCTACAACGCCGCGACCGAGGCAGGGCTGGTCGTCGGGCGCGACCTCTCGGTGATCGGCTTCGACAATGAGGCCTATACCGCAGACATGCTGCCGCCCCTCACCACGATGGAACTGCCCCACGCCGACATGGCCCGCCACGCGGTCGAGGATCTGGTGGCGTTGATCGACCGACAAAAGGCTCTGCCGCGTCCGACCCGGCTGAAGTTCGATTGCCCGATGATCAAGCGCCAGTCAGTCGCGGCCCCGCTTCCCCGCAGCGAGACCGTCTGACCGTCTGATCAACGCCCCATCCAGCCCCCGTCCACCGTCAGAATCGTGCTCGAGACATAGTCCGACGCCCGGCTTGCCAGGAACACCGCGGGTCCCGCGAAATCCCTCCGGCGTTCCCCAGCGTCCGGCGGGGATGCGGCCAAGGATGCTGGCCGAAAGGTCCGGGTCGTTGCGCAAGGCTTGCGTGTTGTCGGTGGCAATATAGCCGGGCGCGATGGAGTTGACCTGGATGCCCTTCGCCGCCCATTCGTTCGCAAAGGCCATCGTCAACTGCCCCACTCCGCCTTTCGAGGCCGCATAGCCCGGCACGGTGATCCCGGCCTGGAAGGTCAGCAGCGAGGCGGTAAAGATCACCTTGCCGCCCCTGCCCCGGGCGATCATGCCCCGCCCCACGGCTTGCGTCAGCAGGAACTGGGCGCTCAGGTTGGTCTCGATCACCTCGTCCCACCAGTCCTCCGGGTGTTCCACGGCGGGAGAGCGTTTGATGGTCCCGGCGTTGTTCACCAGAATGTCGGGAGTGGACAAAACATGGGGGTCGTCTTCGTCGTTGCGGCCCGTGCTAAGGTGAGTTCTTTGCGTGGGGGTTTGCCATGGACGTTCGGATTACGGTCGAAACGACCTTCGACAACGGGGAAAAGCACACTCATCAGCTTGAAGGCATTTCACGACCCTACCGGGTGACCTGTCCTGACGGGATCGGGCCCCGGCCGCTCAAGAGGACCCGAACTCCCCTATCGCGGGGATGCCGGTCTTGGAGTGCTGGAAGGCCAAGCAGGTGTTCGTCAGCAAGCGCGGGCAGGGGACGGGGTATTCGGGGATCGAGAACCCGCTCTTCTACAAGGAGAACACGCGGATGTTCTACGGCGACGCGAAGAAGTCGCTCGACAGCCTGTTGCCTGTGATTGGGTAAGTGACCGACAGCAACGATCAGAGCAAATCCGCAAATTGCTCCAGATCAGCAACCGTGGCGACCAGCCCTTGCTGTGTGAGGATCGACAGATACTCGTCCACGTCCTTGGGCGGGTTTTTGAGGCGCGCGCAAACTTTGCGCAGCGCCGAGCAGACCAGGCCCGGCGCGAGAGAAAGCTGGTTTCGGAAGAAATCGTCCGGTTGCTGGGTTTCGATGCCGAAGGGCGCAAGTGTCTCTGTTGGAAAGTCCTTCAGGTTCTGCGTGACGATGTCGTCGCAACGCCCGACAATGGCGGCCGCCAGAACATGCGGATCGTCGGAATCTGGCAAGTTAAGGGCAGGAACTAAGGCCTCATAGCCCTTGACCAGGTGTCGCGTTGCCCTTAACTCGGCTCTGCCTCAATTTGTGTGGTGGAACGGAAGCATTCTCGCACGCAGCAAATCTGGACCGGCCCGGCCGTACATGGCGCGTTTGAGGGTCTTCAGGCGGTTGATCTGACCTTCGGCTTGGCCGTTGCTCCAGGGCATCTCGACGGCGTTTTTGACCGCATCGAAGTGCCGGTTCAAGGTGCGGGCGAAGCGCACGATGGGCGCCAGGTCGGTTTCGATCGCGTCGTCGATCCATGCAGGGAGCGGGTCTGCTTCGCGGCCACGCAGGAAACCGTTGCACCGCATGGCGAGGCAGCGCATCGTTCCGAAGGCGGGAGAACCGGCCTTGAGCGCGTCGACTTTCAGCTCCTGATCCGGGGTGAGCTTTCCGCGGGGTTTGATGCACAGAGCGTCGCGATAACCGGGGAGATCGCGTGCCCCGTTTCCGGGTCCCGGACCGGCTCCAGGATCTGGCGCTTCAAGGCGGGGCCCTTCGCTTGCTTTACTGCTCTGCGCCAGCCCGCCAGCAGCCGCTGCAAATGCGTCGCACTCCCCTCGTATCCACGCTCTCGAATCAGGCGGAGCAGGACGCTTCCAGTTCGAATGCCGTCCTTCCAGCTTTGGCTCAGGAACTCTTCAAAGTACCACGGCGAAGTCTTCTTCAAAGCTGCCCGCCTGCGGTCCGGCGGCGTCTCGAACTGCAGCCATTTCGCGATGCTGCGACGCGGGAACGCGGGAACGCGGGAACGCTGTTCGTCGCCCAATCTCGCTGCAGGTAAGCCCCTGATTTCGGAGCGCATGGATGGTGGTGAATATCTCCTCCCGTGACGTTCGGTGCGCAAGGCGGGACTTCAGAAGGTTTCCGGCTGCGGCGATGTTGGCCGCTTCGGACAGCAGCGCCCTGCCGGTCGCACGGCCGTGCAGGTTCATCTGCTCCGCGATGGCCTGCCGCAAGATTCTGCACGATATGGAACCGGTCGGCGACCTGTTTCGCCTGCGGCGCGCCTTGCCGGGCAGCCTGGGCGTAGAGACCGCAGCGATCTCTGCTGATCACTTCCACCTCGGGATGTCGTTTCAGCCAGTCGGTGCAGGTGACCACATCACGATCCTCGAGAACATCGATGACCGCGCGACGCTCCAGATCGACAACGATCGTGCCGTAGGTTTGCGACTTCCGCCAGCTCCAGTCATCGATCCCGATGACCGTCGGCGGCTCGGCAGTGTCTTGAGTACGGTTCTTCAGCTGCCTAAGCACCGTGTCATCGCTTACCCCAAGGCCCAAGCGGTGCAAGAGCCGCTCGGCAGGCCGCCCGCCGGTCGTGTGCCCAAGATGGCTGACAATTTCCCCGACACGCGAGGTGCGCCGCACAAAAGGACGCGCAATCGAGCCGATCTGGTCCGAGAAAGTCCGGCGCGGGCAAGTGGACGCCAAACACCGCCAGCGGCAAACCTGGAGAGACACCGTGACCCCGTCTCCACGGGCGGGATAATCCAGCAGCCGGCTACGCCGCCAGGCGTGACGACGTCGCGATTGCAATCCACAGTCTGGGCAGATGCCGTTTGGTGTCAGACTGCCGGATACAGTCCACCCGCCGGAATCACGCCGCTCAACGCTTTGAACGGAAACATCGCTCCCGGGCGACCAGTGCTTCCTTGAAATCATCACTTTCCCTCCTGAATCTTCCAGTTTTCAGGATAGGTGCGCCGCACAGATTGAGGCAGAGCCCTTTTGTGGGGTTCGGACCTTGCAGGCACGGCACTGCTTCATACCAGCACCCGCCGTCCTGACCCGGCGTAACTTGCCGGGCCGGGAAAGACCGACGTGTACTGAAGCGCAAACATGTATTTGCACAGCCCACTTGCGGGGCGTCAGATCACGCCCAGCATCCGCATCGCTTCTGCCACACGGACAAAGCCCGCGATATTCGCGCCGAGCACATAGTCTCCCGGCGCTCCGTATTCCTCGGCGGTGGCGTGGCAGGTGTCGTGGATGTTGCGCATGATCGTAGCCAGCCGCGCTTCCGTCTGCTCAAAGGTCCAGCTGTCGCGGCTCGCGTTCTGCTGCATCTCCAGCGCCGATGTCGCCACCCCGCCAGCATTCGCGGCCTTGCCCGGCGCGAATAGGACACCCGCATCCTGGAACACCTTCACTGCTTCTGGCGTGCAGGGCATGTTCGCCCCCTCGCCCACCGCCATCACCCCATTCTTCACCAGCGCCCGAGCATCCTTACCCGAAAGCTCATTCTGCGTGGCCGAAGGCATGGCGACCTGACAAGCAACGTCCCAGACCGACCCCTTCTCGGCAGGCACGAAATGGGCATCCGCACCGCGGCGGCGAGCATATTCGGAGATTCGCTCACGTCGAACGTCCTTGACCTCTTTCAGAAGCGCAAGGTCGATCCCCGACTCGTCGATGACGTAACCGCTGGAGTCCGAACAGGCCACGACCTTGCCACCGAAAGACTGCACTTTTTCGATGGTGTAGATGGCCACGTTGCCGGACCCCGACACCACGACCCGCTTGCCATCGTACGAAGTCCCCTTCGTCGCCAGCATCGCCTGCACGAAATAGGTGTTGCCATACCCCGTGGCCTCGGTCCGTGCGCGCGATCCTCCATAGGCCAGCGCCTTGCCGGTAAAGACGCCCGCCTCGAACCGGTTGTTCAGTCGCTTGTATTGCCCAAACATGTATCCGATCTCGCGCCCGCCCACACCGATATCCCCGGCTGGCACATCGGTCTGGTCACCCAGATGGCGGTGCAACTCCGTCATCAGGGACTGGCAGAAGCGCATGATCTCGCCATCAGAGCGCCCTTTGGGATCGAAGTCCGACCCGCCCTTGCCGCCACCGATGGGCATGCCGGTCAGCGCATTCTTAAAGGTCTGCTCGAAGCCCAGGAATTTGATGATCCCGACGTTCACCGACGGATGGAATCGCATCCCGCCCTTGTAGGGGCCGAGGGCCGAGTTGAACTGCACGCGGAAGCCGCGGTTGATCTGGACCTTGCCGTGGTCGTCCACCCACGGAATTCGGAAGATGATCTGGCGCTCCGGCTCGCAGATGCGTTCGATCAGTGCGAGGTCCAGGTAATGCGGGTGCTTCGCCACCACGCGGCCAAGACTTTCCAACACCTCGTGCACAGCCTGATGGAACTCCGGCTCGCCCGCATTCCGGCGCTTAACCTCGGCCAGGATCGGTTGCAACTTCTCGTCGATACCCATCATCTTCAACTTCCCGCATGGATCAAACACGAGAAGCGATAACGCGCATTTTATGCGCATAACAGCCCACTTTGTCTATTTTTTAACCGGAATGCGACGCGCGGTGGTTGACCAGCGCCGTCGGCACACAAAGGGCTGGGTATCCTTCCAGCGCGGATCGGCAGCCCTCGGGCCGGGCTTCCTTTTCTGTCTCGCCTTTCGTTGCACCCCTTGCGCCGCCCTGACCGCCCGCCGACTGGCGTCGCAGCTTGCGGGACAAGGCCTTCTGGCGGGGCTGTCGCTGGCGGTCACCAGCCCTAACCAGCCCTTCCTTGCCTCGACCGTCGCCAATGCGGTCGATGCCACGACCTCGCCGCTTGTGGTTCGGGCGAAAGCCCCCACCTTCTGACCGCAGCGGAAGCGGCCGCCGTTGCTAGAACCGCCAGTCTGATCGCCGTGGCGCTCAGCTTGATCAACGCTGTCCGTCTTGCCCTCACCCTGAAAGCCTCGTCCAACCGCGTCGTTCGGCGCATTTCTGGGTTTGGCCTGATGCAGCTGCAATCAACCCGCCGCACGCTCCCGGTTTTCCAGCTTCTCAGCCTGGCCACCCTGTCGCTCGCCGTCTGGCAGCTGTTGCAACCGCGCTTGCCCTACGGCTGCGTCGGGACCGCCGAGGGCACCATCGGCATCGCCGCCAGCACCCCCGCGAAGATCCTCAATGCCATACGCTATGGCGTCTATCCCGGCGCGCCCGAGGCGCAGGCCAAGGTCAAAACCGTGGTCAAGGCCCAGGACGCGCTGGCCAAGATGGCGGCTGGCAAGCTGTCAGGCGCGGTGGTCCCTATACCGCTTGCCCCACCGGACGCGATCCTTTGGCAAACCAAGGTCCTGTCCGACGCGACCGGCAACCATGCCACCACGGCGCTGGTGCTCGGACCGCGGTGGCGCTTCTGGTCCGGTGCAGATTCATCTACCAGCGCCATCCCCAGTCAATCGCCGCTGAGTTCTTGATCGACACCCTCCGCGGCATCCCGATGCTGGTGATCATAACCTACATCGGCCCGCGTCTGGCCAGTGTTCTTAAATCGTCGACCGGCGGCTTTCCTGACCTGCCGAACCTTCTGAGTGGAGAAAGAGGTGAAGCAAGGTCCTAAGGGCTCTAAATCGTTCTGCGCACAAAGGTGGATGCCCCAGTTGCGCGTAAGCGCTCTGCGCGTTGCGACGGAATTGTACCTTCGGCCAGAAGACCTGAATGTGAGCGCGGGCTCGTCCCGTGTAAGTCCATGGACATACCGCCGGTAATTCTGTCTAAGACCAAATCTCCATAGGTGTTGTCGTGCCTGCTTAGCTGGCGCCGCTTCCATCCGGCCGCCAAGCTTGCGCAGGCCGCCCTTGCTGACGCGGCGTGGGCAGCTTGGAGGGCTCGGAACCGGACGCTACTACTGGGGTCCGCAGCGGCGTTATCAGATGCTGCCGCATTACCGTCTCGCCACGCGTTCCTCGATAAAGCCAGCCAATGCGGCGGCGGCCGGTGACAGACGTGCCTGCCCAAGCAAAGCTATCTCCACCTCCGCAAGGTCCGGCCAGTCAGGCAGCACAAGAAGCTCTGGCGGCACCATGGCGCGGGGCATTACGGCATAGCCCAAGCCCGCTCGAACAGCCGCCGCCTGACCGGCGAAGGAAGGAGAGGTGAAGACCCCGCTCCATGTCACTCTCGCCCGCTCCAGGGTGTGGGTTGCGCGGCTACGATAGACGCACGGCGAAGGGCTGAGCACCAGAGGCAGCGGACCCCGCGTCGCTTCAGCAAAATCGCGCGAGAGAGATGTGGCGGCCACCCAGACCAGCCTTTCACGCCAAAGCGGGCGAGAGGCGGCATAGCGCCGTCCCGGGTCTTGCTTCACGATGATCAGGTCTTGCTCGCCAGCCTCGAATTCCTCGACCAGCGGCAGGGTCAACTGGCACGTGACGTGCAGTTCCACCGCCGGATGTGCCGAAGCGAAGACGCCCAAGATGTCGGGCAGATAAGCGGAGGCAAAATCCTCGGGGCTGCCGAAGCGCACTTCGCCCGCGATGTCGATGGCGCGGAACCGGGCCAGCATGGCATCTGCCTGCGCAACCATCGCGCGGGCATGTGCCAGCAGATGTTCGCCTTCGGTCGTCAGGCAGACGCTGCGAGTGGTCCGCTCGAAAAAGGTGCGGCCAAACATTTCCTCCAATTTGCGGATCTGCTCGGAGACGGCGGATTGCGATCGCCCCACCCGCACCCCCGCACGCGAGAAACTGCCCGTTTCTGCCAATGCCAAGACGGTTCGCAGTACAGAGGTGTCGACGTCGTGCATGGCGGCCACCTATCGGTAAGACTGATAAATCGAATGTAAACTTCTCGTTTCTCTTTTCAAATCCAGCCCGACAGAAAAGCACGGTACTCAAGCGGAGCGCTGCGCATCATGGACGCCATCCTGATCGAGAATTTGGTTTCCCCCATCACCCTGTCTTTCATCCTGGGGATCATCGCCACCCTGATCCGGTCCGATCTGGAAATCCCCGAACCCGTGATCCGCATCTTTGCGATCTTCCTCCTGTTCTCCATCGGCCTTCAGGGCGGACGCGAATTGGCAACGGCGGACCTGTCCAACGTACTGGGCGCGGTAACGGTGACAGCAGTGATCGTGCTGCTCATCCCACTTCTGGCCTTTCTGGTCGCGCGTTACATCATCCGGCTGTCCATTGTGGATGCCGCCGGGGTGGCGGCGCTCTACGGTTCCGTCTCATCGGTCACATTCGTTGTGGCGCGGGCCTATGCAGAAGGCGCAGGATTTCCGATGGAGGGTTATGTGACGGGCCTTGTCGCACTGATGGAGCTGGGCATCCTGGTCGCGCTGTTCTACGGGCGGTTGGCTCTGTCGCGGGCGAAGGGTGCCGTGGGCGTGGCCCTGTCCGCGATCCTGATGGAGACTTTAAGGGGGAGGGGGCTTCTCTTGCTGGGCGGCGGGCTGGTGATCGGCGCCGCGTCGGGTGAGGCGAATTTCGCCAAAGTCGAGCCATTCTTCGTCGATCTCTTCCGCGGTGTCCTCGTGCTGTTCCTCCTGGAAATGGGCATGACAGCCGGAAGACAATTGAAGGGCTTCGCTGCAGTCGGCGGGCGGATGCTGGCCTTCGGGATTGCGATGCCGATGGTAAACGGCTTTGTCGTCAGCGGTCTGGCCACGCTGGCGGGGTTGCCAATGGGATCTGCCTTCGTGCTGGGCACGGTCGCGGCCTCGGCCAGCTATATCGACGCGCCGGCCGCCGTTCGGGCCACCTTTCCCGACGCCAATCCGTCGGTCTATCTGACCGCCTCGCTGGGGGTCACCTTTCCCTTCATGCTGCTGGCGGGCGTGCCGCTGGTCTGGCAGATGACCGCCTTCTGGCAGGGTATTTGACATGATCCTCTTTCCCGGGAGTGGACAAGACATGGGGATCATTTTGACGTTGCCCCAGCCGTTCTGCCGGGCCTCCACCGGTGCTTAAACCGCGCACCGCACCGATGCCAATGGTGTGAAGATGATCTCTCCTCGGTAGTTTTCGGTCGGGGGTTTTGGTTCAGATCCCGCAGCCAGAGAGCTTTGCGATCCACAAACTGATCGTGGCGGACCGCCGAAAGGCCGGGCCTGATCAGACCAAGGCTCGGAAGGATAGATGGCAGGCTACTTTCTTGATCAAAGTTCTGGCGGAGGATCGACCGGATGACCTCCGCGAAGCCTACAGTGACGCCCTTTCGCGCGGGCCGCGCTGGCGAGAGCGGATCGAGGCGACCTTGAAGCGGTTGCCGGAAACGGAGGCAGTGTTGCTGGGACTTTCCAAGTGAATGGTGGCAATCGGCGGTGAAAAGGTTCAGCTTGATATCCAGCCGGTGAGTAAAGGAAGGTTCGCTCGGGCCTTCAGGTGGTGGCGCACCACATCCGTTACCGCGTCTGCCCGTCACCTCGTCGATCAAACCTCGTGCTTCCATCCACGTTAGGTTGCACAGGACGGCTGCGCGGCTGGCGCCGGTTAGGGCCTCGGCCATCGGGGCAGAGACGACCGGCCATTCGGTCATGGCGCGCCACAGCGCTGGCGGAGTTTTGCCGAGAGAGGGATCATCGTGGCTTCTGCCGACGCTGACTGACCTTCGACCCGATTTTTCCGCCATCTGCGCCTAGAGTCCGCCCCAAGGAAGGGACGGACAATGAAGCGCACCATCGAGCCGAATAGCAGAGCATCGGGATTTTGCAGGAGCATGAGGCAGGCGCCAAGTGTGCCGATGTCTGTAGACTGATCTGACCGCCCTGCTGCGGGTCGCAAACCAGCTCCCTTGAAGCCAACGATCTGCTGCCGCGGCTCCACTGCTCCTTAACTGTCGTATGCCTCGGTCGGGTTCGCTAGGCCAGCATCAGCGAGTTGCTCTGTATCGGGCAAGTCGCGCAAGGACGCCATCCCGAAGGCTGCGAGGAAGACATCCGTGGTGACGAATGTATAAGGGGCGCCACGGCGGGGTTCACGCGGTCCTGTCCCGATCAGGTTGCGCTCGGCCAACCGGCCGATCAGATCGCGGCTGATCTCTTTGCCGAAGATGTCTTTCAGCCCGTCGCGACTAATCGGCTGGTGAAACGCAATCGCCGCCAGCACGGCGAGGTCGAACTCTGACAGGTTCAGCGCCTGATCCCCCACGTCCGCCGCAGCGCGGATCGCGGGCGCATAGGCCGCGCGCGTCCGCAGTATCCATCCGGCACCCACCTGCGCCACCTCATAGGGGCGGCCCTCCAGATCGACCTTCAGGTCCTCGATCAAGAGATCAACCGAGGCCCCCTGCCCCACGACGCGTGCAAGATGATCCCGCGCGACCGGGTTCGCACTCGCAAACAGAACCGCCTCGATCCGGCGCAGCCATTCCCGCCAGCGAAGATCGGGTCGCAGGTCAGCCAGCTCGCGGTCAAGCCCTCCGTCTTCGCGCCGTGCCATGATCAGACCCCGTAGAGTCGGAAGGTGTCACGCCCGCTCAGTTCCCGCAGCGCACCCAGTTCCACCAGCCGCTCACAAAGCCGCCGCGCGGCACGGTCCGACAGACTTGCCGGCACCGCCCGGGCGAGCGCCACGGGGGTCAAAGCATCCTGCGACAGAAACATCTCTACCGCCCGCGCGGCCCCCTTGGCCCGCAGCCTCGGCACGGCAGCGCGCAGCCGTGCTTCCGCCCGTACCAGCGTGCTCGCCAGGGGCAGCGCCAGGCTGACCCCCCTCACACAGGCTCGGTGACAGCACAGCCGCAGATCATCGCCTCGCAGGCGCAGGTCGCGTGCCGTCATCACCGGGCCCAGAAGCGGCAGCAGGTGATCCCGCCCCAAGGCCAGTGACAGCACCGCATCCGCCAGGACCAGGGCCGAGATCTCGGCCCGCGGACTGTCGGTCAGCACGGCCTCAATGACCAGCGCCGCGCGGTCCACCAGGGTTGGCCCTGTGGCATCAAGGCTCAAGGCAATCCGCTCTTGCGCGACACCCTCCAGCGCACGGCACAGACTTGAGACTGAAATCGGCCGCGATACTGCTCGCGACCACTGCCGCAAGATGCTTCCTGCAGGACCGGGATCATCACCCGCTTTGGTCAGATGCAGGGCATCACGCATCGCACCGGCCCCTTCGCGGCGTCCCGCGATGCTCGCTGAAACCTCTGCCGCCGTCAGCGCCAGCCGATCACGCCAAAGCGCCTGCGGCACATGGTCGGCGGCTGTCACCAGATTGAGGTGCGCCAATGCGGCTCCGGATTTGAACGCTGCCACCTCAAGCGTTCCCGGAGGCGTGGCGGTGATCCAGCCCGGCAGCGGTGTCAGCGTCGGCAAAGCTTCTGATGGCTTGATACGGGATTTTCTCATGCCGGAAGCCTACTGCTGCGCGGCGCTTTTGACTATAGAATTGGACGCTTTGCGCCGCGGCTTTCGGATCGTCACTATGTCCAATAATGTTGAATTATCGGACGCCAAAAGAGTATGATTAGAAGCATGGCAGAAACGCACCAGAAATCACCCATCGACCCGCCAGAGCGATCCAATCCCAACGAGCAGGACGAGGACTTGGGGTGTGACGGTGATGCCCTCGCACTGCCCTCACACATCGCACGTTCAGGCGCGCTCGACAGACTGGCGGAAACCGCGCGCAACTATGCCCGCGCCGCTGCCTCTGAAAACACCCTCAAAGCCTATGCCAAGGACTGGGCCCACTTCGCACGTTGGTGCCGGATGCGCGGCGCGGACCCCCTGCCCCCGTCGCCCCAGCTGATCGGGCTTTACATCGCCGATCTGGCAGCGCCAGTCGGCCAGGCCCCAGCGCTCTCCGTCACGTCCATCGAGCGCCGCCTCTCGGGTCTGGCTTGGAAATTTGCGCAGCGCGGCCAGCGCATGGACCGCAAGGACCGCCACATCGCGACTGTGCTTGCCGGGATCCGGCGCAAGCATGGGCGGCCCCCCAGGCAGAAGGAGGCGATCCTGTCCGAGGACCTGCGTGACATGCTGGCAACCTTGCCCCACGACCTGCGTGGCCTGCGAGATCGCGCGATCCTACTGATCGGCTTTGCTGGCGGCCTGCGCCGTTCCGAAATCGTCAGCCTCGATCACGGCAAGGATGATACGCCAGACAGCTGCGGCTGGGTTGAGGTGCTGGAGGGCGGTGTCCTGATAACGCTGCGCGGCAAAACCGGCTGGCGTGAGGTGGAAATCTCACGCGGCTCCGCCGACGAGACTTGCCCAGTCCATGCCCTGACGCAGTGGCTCCACTACGCCAGGATTGACTTCGGCCCGATCTTCGTCGCCGTCAGCCGCAACGGGCTCAAGGCCACGAGCGAACGGCTGTCCGACAAGCACGTTGCCCGGCTCATCAAGATTTGTGCCTGCGAGGCGGGCCTGCGGCCCGACCTGCCGGAAGCCGAGCGGCTGCGCCTTTTCTCCGGGCACTCCTTGCGCGCCGGACTGGCCAGCAGTGCCGAGGCCGAAGAACGCTATGTCCAGAAACAGCTTGGCCACGCCTCGGCCGAGATGACGCGCCGCTACCAGCGGCGCAGGGACAGGTTCCGGGTCAACCTGACCAAGGCGGCGGGGCTGTGACCCTCGCTCTACCGTAAAGCCTGGAGCGATAGCGGGGACGGCAATAGTCAAGCTGGCCCGAGCCAGGCTTCCAACTGACGGAGAAGATCCTCTACCATCCTTGCGTCCACCCTGTTGCCCTCGATTCGAATGTACCATGCTTCGCCGTCCTGACCCGAGATCAGACGCACCCCGGTCGCCAGCTCAGATCTGCGGCCCTGCACCGGCTTAGTGGAAGGCCTGCCACCTCGGTCGGGACGCGGGACAGATGGCTCCAGTCGCGCAAGGACAGCCTCGATGCGATCCAGCTCTTCCGCATAAGTTTCCGGCGCGATGTCAGCAAGACCCTCACGTATGACCGACTGGTGACCGTCGCGCAGAGCAGCAGCCAAACGAAGGCCATCTTTTTCGCGGAGTGCTTGCGGGAAGATCAGCATGTCACCCAGGTCCTCGAAGATCGCGGCGAAGGACCGGATCTTGGATCGCTTGGCCTTGGACGCCTGTGCAAACAATGCGTCGACCGCCGCCTCGACATTGGTGAAGACCCCCTGCTGCGCGGCGATCACGGCGATCCTGCCGCGCTCGAAATGCGAGAGGTTGGACCGGATTTCGTTTTCCTCGACCATCGCGGCAAATGGGCCGCCGAGTGTGGAAGGGTCCCGTATAACGGCCTTGATTGTGGTATACTTCTCCTGCCCTGAAAGCTGACGCAGATTCTGCACAGCCCTCAGGCGGCGATAGCCCGACAGAAGACCGTAGCGGCACCCCCCCTGCCCCGGCTCGGCCAAGGCGAAGACTTCGACTGGCAGCCGCAATCCGTGCGACGCGATCGAGCTTTGAAGCTCTATCAACTCGTCGCTGGCCAGTGACATGCGGTCCCGGACCAGCGCATCGGCGTCGATCTGGTCCAGCGGAATTTCGTGGATCACCAGACCAGCGGCCTCGGCCTGGCGCAGACGTGCGGCATCGGCCCGGTCACGCGCCTCGGCAGCCCGGTCAGCCAGAGGTCGGGGATCGATCTGGCCCGCGGCCTCGGCAGCAACATGAGCGATGGGGGCCGCAAGCGGGGGGCGTGCGGAGGTTTCGCGGCGAAACTCATCCTCAAGCCGGGACAGATCCTCGGAAGAGGGAGCGACGAGTGTCTTGCGCTTGGCCATTGTCAGCCTTTCTCAGCCATTTTCTGGTCGCGCCACCAGGCGCCAAGAATGACCTGTTTTACCTCAGCCCAGGTCCGGTCAAAAGTTTCGCGGCCCCGGACGTAGGTGTCACGGTTGAAGTCGCGGTAATCCGTCTCGTAGATGCCGGACACCTGCTCACCGGCCTGACCGACCATTGCTGTCAGTTCCTGCCGATACGTGGTCATGAAGTCGCCGAAATAGGCCTGGATTACGTTGGCAAGGTCTGTCTGCTGGGCGGCATCGAAACGGGTGATCAGGGCACGCACCGCATCCCATTCGAAGCGCATCTCGGGCAGCCCCTGCGCACGCCGTGTTCGATTTTCACCCTCCTCAATCGAGGCGAAGGTGGAGTAGATCATGTCGAAGAACCGCCCCGTGGAGTCGAATTCGAGGAATGATGCTCCGAGCGGGACGAGCAGGATGTCGGCTGCCGAGAGCGCATTGATCGTGAGGTAGCCAAGCGCCGGCGGCGTATCCAGCAGGATGATGTCATAGTCGTTCACGATGCCGGTTTCGGTCAACGCACTGCCCAAGGCATCCCACAGTGCCCAGTTGCGCATCTGCATTCGCCAGACCGGTACCTGAAATTCTGCCCAGTACAGATTCAACTGCGCTCCGATCAGGTCGATGTTCGGCCAGTGCGTCGACTGTATAAGGTTTCGCGGCGAAACCTCCAATGCTTCGGTCAGTGTTTCGTCAAGCGGGAGCTCTGCCTGTCCAGCAGCGGTACGCACTGCGTTTTCTGACTGAACGTGGCGGGCGTAGTCGCGGGCGAGGAGGGGGAAAACTGTCTGCCATTCATCGGTCACCTTGCCGCCCATGATCGATGTCATCGACCCTTGACTGTCCAGGTCGATCACCAGAACGCGATAACCGTCAAGCGCGGCCGACATTGCAAGATGCGCGGCGGTCGAGGTCTTGCCAACTCCGCCCTTGAAGTTCGCCACAGCGACGATCTTCGCTGGAAGGCCCTCTGGCCGCCAAGCCTTGTACTCCCGCCAGCCGGCTCCCTCCACAGCGAAGTGTTCGCGAAGCGCCAAAACCTCTTCCAAAGTGAACCACTTTGCGCCGCTTTCACCAGTGCCTTGCGGCAGATCAGGATTCTGCTTCAGCACCCGACGGAGATGCGCGGAGTTAACGGGGATCAGGTACCGGCAAACCTCCCAAGTGGAAAACTTACGCAAGCGTTTCTTGCCATCCGGCGCGTAGCCACGTCGCGCCAGGTCGTCGCGTCCACGGGATGCGAAGGCTGCGGCTTTGGCGAATCGCGTGGTATCAATAGGCTCAGCCAGTCGGCTGGCGGCAACTTCGGGATCGATACCGAAGTATGGAGGCAGATCGGAGGAGCTTGTCATGCGGTGTCCTGGATGTGCGGGATTTAGCGTGATGTAAGGCCAACACTCGCACATCCGACGCGGAAAGGGAATCTGCTTGCAAGCGCATGTTTCCGATCAGAAGAATGAGAACACAGCGGGCAATGTTTTGAGAGTAATTGAGAGTCTTTATAAGCTTTAACCGACAGAAAATGCCGACTTTATCGAGAGTTAGCGATAGTTAGGTACTGATCTACGGGATCACCGGCACCCTGATCCGGGATATTGGGTACCAGTTTACGGGATGAAGCGGACCGATTCGCAGGAAAGTGGGCCCTGATTCGACGAAAACTCCTTGCATCGCGGTACTAGACGCCTTGGAAGGGCAGGGGGGTTGGCTCAATGTCCTGTAAACGGGTACCTAATCTCTGGGGTACTGCTGTTCAAGAAGGATCCCGGACCAACGTTGCTGTCGGGTACCTTTCAGGTTAAAGTGGTGCCAAGAGGTCATGAACGACCCAAGCGGGCAGGACGAGGCATGGACGACATTCCGAGGGATCAGCTGACGGGCGCCTTGCGACGCGGGGCGGTGAAGAAGCATGTGGCGGCGATCCATGTTTCGGGCAAGCTGACCCTCTTGCAGCGGCGCTTGTCGAACGTGCTGTTGCTGAACGCCTACGACACGCTGATGACCCGCGGCGTTCATCGGATCGACGCCCGAACGCTGTGCCTGATGATCGGCTACAACAGCAACGACATGGACACACTGAAAGCGTCGCTGCGGGGGTTGGCCGAGACGGTCGCGGAATGGGACATGCTGGACGAGGAGGGGCGGCAAGAGTGGGGCGTGTCCAGCTTGCTGGCTTATGCGAAGCTGAAGGGCGGGATCTGCGAATACGCGTACTCCCCTGCTCTGGCGCAGAAGCTGCACGACCCCAAAGTCTTTGCACTGATTAACATGAATATACAGCGTCGGTTCTCGAGTGGACATGCGCTGGCGCTGTATGAGAACTGCTACCGCTTCGTGCGAACGGGAAGCACGGGCTGGTGGCCCATTGATCTCTTCCGGCGGCTCATGGGGGTAGGGGACAGCGACTATTACGAGACCTTCAAGCATCTGAATGCCAAGATCATCAAACCGGCGGTCGAGGAAGTGAACCGGACGTCGAACATCGTTGTAACGCCGGAGACGCGGAAGATGGGGCGGTCGGTCACCGAAATCCGCTTTCTGATCCGCGAGAACCCACAGTTGGCAATCCTGGACCTGGACGACGGCGAGGGGGTTCGGAAATCGCCGGTTTACGAGCGTCTGATCCGCTTGGGCGCCTCGGATCGTCTGGCACGGCAATGGATCGTTGAGCATGGCGAGACGGTGCTTACCGGGAAGCTCGACTATGTAGAAGGGCAGGGGGAGGTACGCAATCCGGTGGGTTACCTGACAGCGGCTCTGAAGGGTGACTATAGCGCGCCAAAGACGGTAGCGAGCCCTGCGACTTCGCCCGAAATACTTGTCCGAGCGGAGCGCCTTCGGCGGATACAGGACGTGGTCGCAAAGCGAACCCCAACGCAGCGCGATGCCGACCGTCGGTTGTTTCATTCTCGGCTGGAAGGGGCAGAGCGAAACGACTTCGAACGCTTCGGCTGGATGAGTCCGCTGAATGCTGAAGCGATCAGGACGTTCTGGGAAAAAATTCATCCTGGGCTTTTCGAAGAGGAGCAATGAGGGGTTTGCCCCGATGAGACAGGAAGGCGTCCGTTCGTTCCGACTACAGTCCAGGTGCGAGTTGGGAACTGAAAACGGCACGGGACGAAGCCGCTGCAGAACTCATGTCATCATCAAACCTGGTGCTGCGAAGACTTTCGCCAGTGAACATCTCAAGAAGAAAGTGGAAGGGCTTCATTCATCGTCGGCAGGTCAGGTAGAGGCAAGCCAGCACTCACCGTCGAAGATCAGGCCCCTTACTGCGGAGTCCAATGTGCCGCGACAGCTCCAGCCTCACACAGCGAGATCCTTTGGTTCCTTTCCAGCGTTGACATATTCGGCAAACCATTGAGGCTTCCTACCCCTACCTGACCAGGTAATGGCTGGGTTTTCCGGATGACGATACTTCGCTGCCGCAGGCGCCCGAACTTTCTTCCCGCCGGGAGACAGCAGTTCGGACAGAGAATATCCCATTTCCTTTGCCATCACTTCCAGCTTGGCGCGAGCCTCGGCCATGTGCCGGTCTTCGTACGTTGAAATAGCCTTGCCGACGTCCTTCTGCAATTGCTGCAGCTCCTTAAGTGTAAGCACGCCCAGATCAAGGTTTACCATGTGAGCTCCATGTCAAATGATGCTCTTTAGATTAAATTCTCTCTTTCGACAATGCAACTGTTTTGAGAACAGACTACCAGCGGAGGGCAGAGTTTCGCTACCAGAGAGCAGCCGATGTTGCCAGTTTAGTCGAGCGAGGTTGGCTAGGTCTCGGTTCCCGGTTTGACCTAGCACAAGCAGCTCTGCGGCCCGGCTCCCTCAACGGTGGATGGTTCGACGCACTTTAGAGATCTGAGGCTTCACGAAAGATCGTCATCTATCTCCTTCGTACTGTGAAGGGGCGGTGATCGGCTCTAACAAGGAGCAGGTACAACCGAGTGGTTGAGAGATGCCGCAGCTAAACCTGCATACCGAGCTTGGATCAAGCGGCGGACCGCTCGCTTTTGTTGGGTCGGTGCCACTTGTGCCGGTTCTCATTCGAGATCGCTGCTGTCGCTTAAAGTGTGAACCTCAACGGGAAGGGGCCGAGGTAGCCTCAGATTTCTCAAAACTGCCGCAGGGGCTCCAACGCCTTCACTGCACGTACACCCGATAAGAAAGCAGGCGATGCAGATTCAGTCAGTTTGTCGGCAGGCTTGCCGTGTAATGGGCCTCACGATGGTTGCACTTCTGCTCGCAGCTTGCGCGGACGGTGAAGTTCGGGTTTCGCCGCAGAAATCAGCTCAGGGAACGGACTTCACGATCGTGGAGGTAACGACCGAGAATATTCCCTCGCTGATTGATGAAGGCCGGTTGGTTGGGGCTACAACACTGCCCGCAGGGAAATCCGGAGAATACCGGATTGGCTCGGGCGATATCGTATCTGTTTTTGTCTTCGATTACCCGGAACTAACAGTCCCCCTTGCGGAGGGTGAGCGCACCGGCGGGTTCGCTGTCCAAAGCGACGGCACATTCAACTACCCGTTGATCGGTGCAGTGCAAGCGCGTGGACGGACGGTCGATGAAATCCGCAAAGACATAGCGGCTCGGTTGGACAAGTTCATTCCGGAGCCTCAGGTTGATGTTCGGATTGCATCCTTCAACTCGCAACGAGTCGTGGTTGGTGGTGAGGTTGCTTCCCCCACAACCCAGTCGATCACCAGCTGGCCATTGACTATTCTTGAAGCCATCAATGGGGCAGGGGGGTTGACTGAAAATGCGGATGCTTCAAGAATAGTGGTTCGCCGCAAGGGCGAAAGCTACTTGGTGAATCTTGATGGCTTCCTAAAAGCGAAATCTGGAAGCAGCAATCCAATCTTGTTCGGCGGCGATGTTGTGTCGGTGCCTCTTAAGCGCCGCGCGGAAGTCTACGTGTTGGGCGAGGTGGGCCAACCAGCAACGGTAGATGTTTCCGATGAGCAGGTCAGTCTGACTCAAGCACTCGCGCGGCAGGGTGGAATTGACGAAGTGCGCGCTAACGCAAGCGGCGTATTCGTGTTCCGGGGCGAGGGCAGTCAGACTACAATCTACCGCGTCGACCTTAGGTCACCAACTGGATTGGTGCTGGGTACTCGCTTCATCCTCGCGCCGAACGATGTCGTCTATGTTACCCGCTCTCCCATTCAACGCTGGAATGACACTATATCGCGCGTCCTTCCAACGGTGAGTGTTGCTCGGACTGTGACCCAGTAAGGCAGACAATGATCGTCGAAGTCATTTGCCACGCGAATATCTGCCGATCACCGGTTGCAGCGGCCTTACTTGAACAAACATCCGGTCTTCACGTGAAATCCAGTGGGCTCCACGCCGTGCCGAACCAGCCCGCAGACCGGCGCATGATCGAATTTCTCGGTGGCGAACTTTCGTCCTTGCTTGGGCATCGATCCAGCCGGTTCAGCGACCGCAAGCCTCCTACCGCAGATTTGGTACTCGTGATGGAGCGGAGCCAGAAACGGCATGTTCTCGAGCTCGTCCCCCATCTAACGGGCAGAACCATGCTTTTTGGCCAATGGTTGGAGGGAGAGCCAGACATAGCTGACCCCTTCGGCAGGAGTGACGCGGACTATGAGTTCACCATCGGGCTGTTGCGCGTGGCAGCATCCACTTGGCTTGAACGCCTTTCTGGGATGGAATGATCTTGAGTACCGCAGACCGATCTGCCGGCCCCATCGCCACATCAACTGACGCTGAGATTGACCTGGTTGCTATTGTTAGGACCATTTGGGCGGCGCGGGCGCTTCTTGTCGTAAGCACACTGGGTGCGCTGGTTATTGGTGCACTTTATGCCAAGACGCGCCCGCCTACGTGGCAGGCGGATGGTCTGATCCAGATCGAGAGCAATTCAAGCCGGCTGGTCGTTCCCGAAGCGCTTTCCCAACTGGCGGTGGATTCCGCGCCATCCAGTCTGACCGAGATCGAAATACTCCGATCGCGTTCGGTTCTGAGCGATGCGGCTGCTGCGGTACACCTTGATTGGGATGTTTCCCCCAAGTTTGCACCGATCGTCGGGCAAGCTCTCTACTATGGTAAGTTCCTGAATTATCTGGGCAGGTCCTTCGATCCCTATCCACGTCCTGGTGAGGGTTTGTCTATTGAGTATCTGCAGGTACCCTCGGAATGGATCAACCAGACCATTGAAGTGACCATCCAGACAGGTGGGGAATACGAGATCCTACTGCCCGATCAAGCCGTCCTAAAGGGCCAGGAGGGGGAGCTACTGACCGATAACGTGCGGGGGCTGGCGCTTGAACTCGGGCAGATCGAAGCACCGCCCGGCCGCCAGTTTGAAATACGGCAGATTCCTGAACATGCTTCAGTCGCGCGTTTAGCCGGTTCCCTCAGCGTGGCAGAGTTGGGACGCCAGACGGGCATACTCAAGGTTTCGGTTGCAGCCGCAGACCCCGTGGCAGCGACCCGTTGGCTTGACGCGGTCCTTGCAGCCTACCAGAACAAGAGCATTACCAACAACGCAGCCGAAGCCTCACAGAGCCTAAGTTTTGTTGAGGAGCAAATCCCGATCGCCAAGGCCCAGGTCACCAATGCGGAAAGGGCACTCAACGACTACAGGACGAAGCAGCAGTCGATCGATATTCCGTTCGAAACGGGAAGGTTGCTGGATGAATCCGCGCAACTGGAAACGCAAATTCGAGAAGCCCTGGTCCAAGAGCGGGATCTGAGCCAAAGGTTCACTCCCAATCACCCGATCTATCGCCAGGCGGTTGCCCGCCGCGAGAGCCTTGAGCGACGGCTTGTTGAAGTTCGAGCCAGTATCGATGAATTGCCAGAGACCCAGCGCGAAGTGGTAAATCTTACCCGTACGCTGGAAGTTGCACAGGCGGCCTATCTGCAGCTTCTGAACAGGGCTCAGGAGCTTCGCGTGTTGCAGGCGAGCGAGATCGGAAACGTACGTGTGATCGACAGTGCGCAAGCTGGACAGCGGCCTGTTGCACCCCGGACATCGCGAATTCTTGGTCTTGCGCTTTTGGCAGGGCTGTTTGCGGGTATCGGTGTTGCACTTTTGCGGAACTTCTTGCGCAAAGGCGTCGACTCCGCCCAAGAGATCGAGGCTATCGGCATTCCTGTACTGGGCGTGTCTGTCCTTGCCGCAAAGGTTTCCGGGGACGCCAAGAATAGCGTGCCCCTGGTTGTTCGAGACGAACCAGAGGGCGCGACTGCTGAAGCATTCCGGTCAATCCGCACAGCGCTGCGCTTCATGCAACCGGGAGCTAAGAGCGCCGCGCTTGTCTTGACAAGCCCGTTCCCCGGCGCGGGAAAATCCTTCTGTGCGGCCAACCTTGGCGTCATCGCCGCCAATGGCGGACAGAGGGTGTGTATCGTCGACGCAGACCTGAGGCGGGGTGTGCTGGCGCGCAGCTTTAACCTTTCTCCGAAACTGCCGGGTCTCTCGGATTATCTGATCGGGCAGGGGACCCTCGACGATGTCATCGCGTCAACCATGGTCGATCGGCTTGACGTCGTCACGACCGGGCGGCGCCCACCGAACCCATCGGAACTGTTGATGAGCGAGAGTTTCGACACATTCTTCAGGGACATGGCGGGTCGGTATGACATGGTGATCTTCGATACGCCTCCGACGCTGCTGGTTACCGATGCCGCGCTTATTTCCCGCATGGCTGCAGTGACAATCGTGGTTGCGCGCCACGCCGAAACCGAACTGCAGGATATCATCGCGGTCCGGAGAGCGTTGGAACTGGGCGGCGGGAAGATTGATGGCGCGATCCTGAATGCCTTTGATCCGAAACGGGCCAAGCCTTCGTCTTATCAGTACGGGAGCTATGGGTATGGGTATGGGTATAAGTATCGTTATTCCCGGCACGATTGAGGCAGCTCTTTGGTAGGTGGAGTGCGGTCGAGCTGTGAGTGTCAGACCGTTGATCATCAGATGAACCGAGTTGACGGTCGCTCCACTACCTTCAGATATGTGGCTGACCAACGCGAAAGCCTATAACAAATACAAGCGAAAATATTTCGGACGCCCGGCGCAGGATGATGGAGCGGGCATGCGGTTGCGTGCGAATGTACAGGGTTCAACCCAAGAGCTGAACTTGACTCGTGTAATGAATTTTAAACACTCCAGTGCACGGTACTTCGCAGCCTTCGCAGACACAACGGGAGACCTCAGGAGAATGCCCATGCATCACCAGATAACTAAATACTCAGCACCTATTCTGGTCGGTGCCGCATTGGTCTCTCTACCAACATCGACACAGGCCCAGGATGTGAGGGGCACAACACCTGAGGCGTTTCTGGAGATGCTGGAGGCCTTCTCTGACGCCACCCAGAAACCCCGCTTTGCCGTGATCCAGGGAGTTGCATCGGCGGCAACTTTACCAAACGGCACAGCCTTTGCATCGGTATCGGGGACGGATCGCCGGGACGGAACTGGAGGTATCGACGGCAGCCTCGCGTTTGGGGTCGGTTTTGGTGACGCCAGAAAAACAATCGGTGTGCAGATCGTTACAAGCATCACGTCTGCTGACCCCAATGACTTTGGTGACTCCGGCTCGTTCAGCGTGAAGTTTTCACGCGTCCTGCCCGATGCGCTTGGCTCAGGTACAGTTGGTATTACAATCGATAACCTTTCGCCTTGGGGAGATGTGGTTGGAGAGAAAGTGAAGACCAGTATCGCCTGGACAAGCGCGAGGCAGTTCACGCTTGCCAATGGAGGGCGACTGCCGGTGCTCTTCAATCTTGGCGTGGCGTCTGAAACCGACCGTCGCGACAGCTGGACCCCATTCGCGGCTGTGGGGCTTGGCGTCTCGGAAAACCTTTCCATTACCGTGGCCCACAACGGTGACTACGCCATAATCGGCGCAAGTGCGCGACTGCCTTGGGTGGAGAACTTGAGTGTCAGTGCAAGCTTGCTGGATGCTTTCGATCAGCGCGACGAACAGCGAATGACGCTCACCGTTTCGTACGCCTTCAATGACTTGTTCTGAGGATCGGCACAAACATGAATTCGAAACTTTTCAGTGCAGTAAACTTCACCTGTGCGGTACTGGCGGTTCCCGCGCTGGCAGGAACCGATCCAGTGGTTGCTCCACCATCGGCGCCGATCACGATCAGTCCTACCGTCGTCGACACAACGGCCATCATAGCGGTGATTTCGACAGTGACGGTTACCACGCCCGAAGCACAGCAGGCCGTGGCAGCACTTGAGGCGGCTCCACCTGGATCGGTTGAGGCGCTGACCGCGGTGAATTCACTGGCGGGAGTGGTCGCGGCCACCTTTGTGACGAGTGGAGCGTCGATCCCGGTGCTCACTCCAGCAGAAGCGGCGCAGGCTATCACTTTAATTGATGGAATGATCGCCGCGCTAACGGAGGCCGGTCTGTCGACCTCAGGCTTGGCGGCGCTGAAGGCTGCGGTCCAAAACAGGACGGGTTCGGCGGGCTGAATGGGCCGCACGTCAAGGCGAAGTCGCTAAAAGCGTCGCTTTGACGTATTCTACGTCATCGGTTTGCTGCAAGTTACTAAAGCATTTGTCCAGATTGGACGAGTGCACAACGCGGTGTCCCGGTCACACGGTGACGGCATCGTTCCATGGGAGCAGGCCGTCTGGCTGGCTTTGCATATGGCTTTGGACGACGGCGGAACCACCATCGGCTATGCCTCTAATAGCTGACTGAGTCATCTTGCCGCAGCCTTGCACGGATCATGCCACGGCTCTTGGGGCCTTCACCGCGATGACCCGAAGCCGCTGCCAGTCCAGACCTGCAAACAGCGCCTCGAACTGCGCATGGTTCATCAGCATCAGCTGATCTTTCACTGCGGACCAGGTGAAGCTGTGCTCGTCCAGCCGCTTGTAGGCCATCACCAGACCGCTCCCGTCCCAGTAGAGCAGCTTCGGACAGTCCGCCTTTCTGGCTCGCAACACAAAGATCGTCCCGGTGAACGGGTCCTTGCGCAACTCGTTCTTCACCATCGCGGCCAGGCCGTCGTGACCCTTGCGGAAGTCGATGGGCTTCGTGGCAACCATGATCCGAACCCGGTTCGACGGGAAGATCATGAGCAGGCCCGAACTGCCATGGCCAGTTGCCCAAGCCGGGCTGCTGGTGTGCCACCGTCCAGCCGGACCATCACAGGGCCGATGATCAGATCAATAGAAAAAGTTGCAACAGCAATGTCCACCGACTGCGCCGCCACCACCGGCGCGGAGAACCTGCTCCCGCAATTTCCGGCACAACCAGCTTGTCCTGCCGCGCCAGCGTCCGCCACCAAGACAAGTGGTTGGCCTTCAATTCATGCCGACGCGCCACCTCGTTCGCCGTGACCCCGCGCAACAGCGTCTCCGCCACCATCCGGCCCTTCGCCTCGTGAGATCACCGCCGCTTGGCTGCCGGAGCCGCCAAAAGCTCCACAAACCCAGCGGCCTCCAAACTGCGCTCCCGATGGACTCCCACTGACACCGCGCAAAACTCAACACGGCTCGCATCGCAGTTTACCGATTCACGGGGAAGGCGGGGTTAGAAAAGCGCTTACCGAGTGCATCCCGACCAGGTGCCAATCAACGAACCGGTCTCCTATGTCGACGATCTGGTCCGCGCCATCCGCCTTCTGATCGACGACGCTTCCGAATGACCCGCCGATGGTATCGTCCAGGAAGGTGATAGCCTATCGCCCGCGTTACCGTTCCGCATCATCAACATTGGCAATTCGGACAAGGTCCGTTTGCTGGACTTTATCGATACGATCAAGGTCTGCCTCCGGAAGAAGGCAAACCTTGGGGCCACTGTCCGGGCTAGCGGCACATTGCTGCAACCTCGACTCTCCGCTCGGCCAACCGCCAAATGTATCCACAACGCCTATCCGATCTGAAAGTCTGAAATAATGAAATTGCGCTTTAGTGACCATATTTGGAAAAAATCAGCACAAAAGCCAAACCGGTGAAACTTTAGAGCGGCTTTTTGTAGCCCCGGAACAGACAAGTATATCGGAAGCCACCGTTGCCAGCGCCCGCTTAAAAGCGATACTCCGTGTTGGGGTTTTTGCAACAATAAGCAACCCACACATGAAAGCTAACAGAACTGCGCGGATCTTATGATTGGTGCGCATTTCTATTATTTATCTTATTGCACCATTCTATCCAAAAAGTTGGAGACCGCTTGAATAACACTGGAATGAGTATCTTCGTTTTGGAGATATCGGGCTGAGAGAGCAGGAAGCGGGTGAGGAAGCAATGGTCAGAGCCTCAATACTTACACACCTAGAGCAATCCTCTGCAATCTGTTCACTCGAGTTTAGACCGAAGTTTCAGTCACGAGCTGCAAGTTCAGCGAAGCACGTAACACCTCCCAAAGACGTGGATGTGGGCAATCATGCCTCTTAGTATATCGATTTCCGGTGATTGGAGGCTCATTGCTATTGCAATACTATCTGCCGCACTTACCGTTATGGTGGTGGCGATCTCTCCTCGAATGCCTAGGTTCTACGGCCACACCGCAATCAAATCCTCGATCCAGGCGATACATTTGCGACCAACACCACGCGTAGGCGGTGTGGCGATCTTTGGGGCGGTCGGAGTCAGTGCGACGCTACTGCAACAGGATCTCTGGGGAAGCTACTCAGGCATTCTTATCGGCGGGGTCCCCCTGTTTGTAGTTGGTCTTCTTGAGGATCTCGTTCGGAGTATCGCCGACAAAACGATTGTTAGCAGCTATTGGATCGAGCCTGATCGTAATTCTACTAACGGGCCTTTGGCTACCGAGGCTCGGAATTCCTGGGGCCGACCATCTAGCATCTTATGCCATGATAGGCGTACCTCTCACCCTACTCGTAACTGCGGGGGTGACCAATGGCTTCAACCTTATCGATGGCGTAAATGGCATGGCAGGCATGACTGCTATTGGGGCGGCATTCTCACTGAGTGCAATCTCAGCAACTGGGGGAAACTCTGAGCTTTGGGAGCTGAACCTGATATTTGTCGCGGCTGTCGCGGGCTTCTGCCTTCTTAACTTTCCATTTGGCTTGGTGTTTCTTGGTGATGCCGGCGCTTATACTTTGGGGTTCATGCTGGCATGGTTTGGTATCGCTATTCTCGCCGATGTCCCTGATGTTTCGCCTTGGGCGGTCCTTTTGTGTGTGTTTTGGCCGGTCGCCGATATGATGCTTGCTATCTTTCGCCGAAGGCTAAGGAAGGCGGAGGTCACGGTTCCTGACAGGCTGCACGTTCACCAGCTTGTAATGCGCAGTCTTGAAATCTGCTTACTTGGTCGATCGCATAGGAAATTTGCCAACCCACTGACGACTGTGGTGCTGGCGCCTTTTGTGCTTACCCCTCCTGCGGTTGGGGTGCTTCTGTGGAATGATAATGCCGAGGCGTTCATTGCTGTTGTCTTCTTTGCCTCGGTATTTGTGATCAGCTACACCCGGATTCCCAATTTGGTTCGGAAGCTTCGTACAAGACCTTCAGGAACCAGAGCTTTCAATGTGGAGCCTTCGGTAACTCGAGCCACACCAACATCCTAATCGCGTTGGCGCCCGCGCTACTGAGGGTAGGGTAAATATGTTTTGCGCTGGGGTCGGAACTTTGGCAACGTGTCAGCACTTGCAAGGTGTTTTGGACTTGAGATTTCAGGCGCAGGGGAGCAGTCGGAATCGCCTGAGATCACCACGGGTGCATGGTTCCGTTTGTGGTAGGCGAAGCGGCGGCAAAAAGAGCTGCAGTTCAATGCAATTGCGAATACCCATCTCACTTGCGTGCATCGTGCTGTGATCAACAGCCTGGGCCACGGCCTCATCGGAATGAGTCCCTGGGCCACCTCGAAGTCCATCGGTAATGCATTCACGATCGGTGGCCCCGAGTGTCAGGGCACACTTGGTTAGGGACGATCAGTGCGGAAGGCGGTACCTTTTACCCGAATGCGATTCAAGATGACATCGATGGGGCGCGCCAGTGAACCCTTGCCCGCTTCGATCCTGGACGGGGTGAACTTGTGCGCCCCGGACCCAGGTCGAACGACCGCGATGTATGATGGCAGTAGCAGCTTGTCATAGCGCGCGACAGAGATTGATGTCACCGGACTTGGTGATCTTGCCCAAGGCATCGTTCTCGGTTGACTTATTTCGTGAGGGAGTCAACCTGACCCACGGCTCAAGCTTCTTCGAGGAGGTGAAACGTGCTTGGTCATCGAGAATACATCTGTAGGTTAAGGCGACGTCCGTACCCGCGCTATGCATCGACCTTGCCGAGACCGACTTCCCGTTGACCGGCCGGGACAAACCCCAATGGAGTGGGCGTTCGAAGCCCTGACATCCCGACGATCTGTCTTGATTTGTATGGGCTTCTAGCCAACATCGCGAATCCACCACGGCAAGGAGCGCCGCAAGATGCGCTGGGTCCAGCGAAACAAGGATTGACATGCGAAGCGCGTTCGCCAGCGTGATGTCGGTCATCTCCATCGCCGCTGGCATTACGGGCACTTCCGGCCGCGTCGGCGTGACGTTTTCCACCACGAGCGGCACGAAGTCCGCATGCGTCCCGTGCCCGTCAAGAGCACTAATCCGATACTCACGCCGCCAGATCGCCAGAAGCGAGCACGAAATCCTATACCGCCGGGCAGTCGCCGACCCCTGCTGTGCACTCGCAGGTTCTCCTCGACGATCCGCACTTTGTCCGCGTCAGGCAAATGCCGACGACGGCCCAAGCGCCCCGCCACACTGCGTGCTGCCAAATTTGGATCTCTGCCCAAACACCTGCCATGTATCGAAGCGCCGACAGGCCTGATCTGTAATTGAGGCGGCTGTCTGCATTGCAATGTTGAGGACGTCTCGGAACGGCTGGCCATCGTGTCAGCCCGTTCTGGTCATTGTCACCCGTCGAACCAAAAATATGCCTGGCGGTCGTGAACCGACGGCGTTGCTCAGGCCCCTGCACCTGCGCTGCCGATCCCGGCCGCCATGCGCACCGAGGCCAAAGTCGGCCATGTGCTGGTCAGCAAGTATGCCGACCATCTGCCTCTGACCCCGACATGCCCAGATCTATTGCCGTCAGGATGTCGACCTTGACTGCTCCACCCTCGCCGATGTCAGCCACGCTGACCCCAATCGTTCAGGGTTACGAGCAGAGGCGGGACGACGATCTTCCATGGAATCGCGCCGTCACGGTGTGATCCGGACACCGCTTACCCGTACACAGGTCTGCCATGTCTTATAGGTTTGGATGCGAAAGGTGCGCGAAAGATAGTGAAGATATCCTTGAGACTGTTGGTGCAGCCCGGTGGTCTGATCTACCTATCGACCGTGAATCGGTGGCATCCTGGTAGAGTCGACTCAAAATGGTCCGGTATCTTCAGTCGACTGAGCTTGGAAACCGCTGCGCGCAAGATAGATTTTTCCTAAGAGACCTGCAGGGACATCGATGACAGGATTGGGTGGTAAGGAGCGATCGGATACCGAGGCAAAGCCCTCAGGGGGGATAGGGGCTGTCGGCAAGCTCAAAATTCTCATCGCAGACGATCACTCGCTTGTTCGTGACGCCATTGCTGAAACTATCAGGAATAGTTCAAACCACGAAGTCCTCGTTGCTGGCTCGCTGAATGCGGCCTTGTCTGTTGTTCGCGATGATGGTCCGATCGATATTCTGATGCTCGACCTTAACATGCCAGACATGGAGGGCATAAAATCTATCGAGAAAGTGGTCACAACGCAGGGTGTGATGGCTGTCATTTTGTTTTCGGGCAACGCCCCACGGGATATTGTCCTGCAGGCGCTGGCAAAGGGAGCGAAGGGTTATATCCCGAAGAGCATGCGTTTGTCGGCCTTGCTAAGTGCTCTGAATTTCGTTGCAATGGGTGAGACATATCTGCCGGCGTCTTTGCTAAGTGGTGACGGATTAATCGTGCAAGAAGGCAATCGGGCGACCTCGCCCGCGTCCTCATTGAGTTCTGCCGAAGCGGAAGTACTGCGCCTCGTTGTTGATGGCCTGCCCAACAAGGAGATTGCGCGGAGGTGCGGCTCCACAGAGATCCGAGTTAAGATGCACATGCGGTCAATTTGTAAGAAACTCGGCGTCCCGAACCGCACAAGCGCCGCGCTTAGGGCGCGTGATCTCCATCTGATTTGACAGCAGGTTGCTAAGATCACCAGGACTGGAACGCGTTCTCGATCCATAGCCAATTACCAGCTCGCCGGTGCCTCTTCTTTCAGACGAGTTGATCCCTGGACATCCGAAATTCTTAAATTGCAGTTCTTCGGTGCACTTTCCTGGCTGGGAGAGGAGCGGAGGAGTATGAGGGTTAGCATTTCTTCGGACAGGCTGAAGTGGCGAAGCGGATCCAGGAGATCCGTGAAACACGCATGAGGTATGGCTACCGCCGCCTGCACATTCTGCTCGAGCGGAAGGGCGGGAAAGTGAACTGGAAGAAGCTCTACCGCATCTACCGGGAAGAACGGTTGACAGTACGCAAGCGTGGCGGTCGCAAGCGGGCACTCGGTACCCGCGAACCATGCCGATCCTGCAGGGATCGAACCAGCGTTGGTCGTTGGACTTCGTATCTGACAGCCTGGCCCGGGGTCGGCGGTTCCGGGTCCTGTGCATCATCGACGACTTCAGCCGGGAGTGCCTGGCTAGCCTCTTGGACACATCGATCTCGGGTCGTGTGGCGCGGGAACTGGACCGGGTTGCCGAATTGCTGGGCTGGCCCTGCATGGTGGTCAGTGACAATGGCACGTAGCTAACCCCGAATGCGATCCTGACGTGGCAGCAGGACCGGAAGGTCGCATGGCACTAAGTCCAGCCCGGCAAACCCATGTAGAACGGCTTCGTCGAGAGCTTCAACGGCCGCCTGCGGGACGAGTGCCTAAACGAGCACCTATTCTCCAGTCTGCGCCGTAACCGCCACTTGATCGCGGCATGGCGTCACGACTACAACCTTCCCGGCCCGCACACGAGCCTCCTCCGCCCATGCGGCGGGAGTTCCTCAACCGGTCAGAAAAGGACCAAACCCTGTACAGAACTAACTTCTGAACGAGGACAAACCGGTGAGCAGATCAAAGGCCACACCGCGCGATCGGCAATA
Organism: Paracoccaceae bacterium; assembly: GCA_009773055.1. Classification (GTDB taxonomy): domain Bacteria; phylum Pseudomonadota; class Alphaproteobacteria; order Rhodobacterales; family Rhodobacteraceae; genus Tabrizicola. The sequence continues at coordinate 6,136 of WOUW01000005.1, read as the reverse complement.
TAGTCTCGATGATACTGACGAAAACATGCGCGCTACCAGCTGGCGCCCAGAGCGATCCGGAAAACTCTGGCTGCGGACGGCCCAGAGTTCGGGGGCGAATGAGGTTTTGCCAGAGGCTGGCACAAACTGGATAAGATGCATGGGCAAGGCGTGGGAAGGTCACTGCCGCCGCATATAGTTTGTCCTGGTCGTTCGGAATAGTCGCAAAAGAACCGCACTTGATCATTCGAATCCAGAGCAGTGATCACTGTCGTGTAGAGACCGCAAGCTGTAATGCCAAGCAGGTGCTCAACCCTTGTTGTTTTGGTGGTTCAGTAAAGCAGCTTCAAGCGCTTCGGTCAGGCGCGAAGCGGTCAGTGGAAGCCTCAAGGTGCTGTCACAAATCGCCCGACGATGGTGGCCGAAGTCATCCGCCGCCACGTCCGCGGTTGCCAACACGACGAAGCAGGACGGGCACGCTCGGCGGAAGCGCATCAATCGGTCTACACCCATCTCCACATCTGCATAGCGGTCAATGTTTACGACAATGCCGTCGTATCGTAGGGCCCCGGGTTTGCCGAGGCCGAGGGGATAGACGTGCTCCGACCGAGCAACATTCCGAGCACCGAGATTGTGCATCGTTTCGCTTAGAAGGACACCGTCGTCCCGAGAAAACCCTAAGTGAAGTACCGCCAGACCTCTGAGCGAGCATGCTTCGCCTGTATGGCCATTCGGCATATTCGCCGCGGAACGAAATTCGGATCGGCGAAACAACGCCACCTCAGGTACTGGAGCTATGGAACGGGTGAGGGTCAACTTGGCTTTGCTCCTGCCGAATCAAGAAAGAAGTGGGATCAACTTCCCCGCAGCGTCGGCGGGATTGGAAATCGATATGACGGGAGCGGATGGCCAGGGCAGGCTCATCCTCTGTAGCTGCAGGCGGTTCTCTTTCTGGTCAAGGAAGTCGCCCAGCACAATGAACACTGGCATATCGTCGACACCAAGATGGCTAGCTCCGGCCAGCACGTCGAAACCCAGCGACTGCAGCACTGCGCGCATTTCCCTTGCTAAATCTGCGTCGCCTCCCAATACGATCGCAGGGCAGTCGTATGCATCGAATGTTGGTAATACTGCGTCACTGACGCACAAAAGCGTTCCCGCAAAGCAGTTGCGGCCGGCAAGGTTGCTCTCTTGTCCACTCACCATAGTAGCCCCAAGGCGTAGAAGATGCCGATCCATCCAGCGAGGCCAAAGATAGCAGAAGGAATGATCCACCAGCCTCCTGGAAGCTCGTCGGTTTTCCTGGGGCTTTCCTTATCTGACGGCTTGGAAAGTTGGTGCGGAGCGTGAAGAGGCAACATATCTTTCACCGAAAGCTAGTGAGAAAATCTACACTACCTTTCTAAATGCGCCCGCAGGATCATGCGATCTATCTAATGGACAAAGGGAATGGTCAACACGTGTCGAGAGTTAAGCAGGTGCTCCTAGGAGGCTAATGGGGCGCGGAGGCGTATCTCAATGATCTTTCGACATAAAAAGGCATATCTTGCGAGTCGCTCTTCAGAAGCAATGCCCAGTCATGAGAGGTCTCGGAGATTGCCTGTAGAAAGGCTGTACGGAAGGTGGGCTTGAGTCTGTAACCTGTCTTCTGTGCAGCCGCCTCCCCTTCCAGGGAGAGGTCGCGGAGGCGTGCCGCTCCTAGCATGCTCGCCGAGCTAGCAACCTTATGAAATTTGCCCGACAAATCCGCATCCCTGCTGTAGGAGTCCAGACTTGCTACGAGGTCCTCGAGCTCGTCGAGAAAGGCCTTCAGAAGCGTTTCCAGGGTCGATAAAGGGAGCGTGTCCAGAAGGTCCTGAGCGACCGCTCGATCAATGCTACTCGGTACACCACCTTGAGGCAAAGGTTGCTGGTGAAGGCCACCTGCAAGCCAGGTGCGCAGTTCATCAAACCGCAGAGGCTTGAGCAAAAAGCCATCAAAGCTCCCTTGTTTTTCGACCTCTTGTCGCGCAAGCACGTTGGCTGTCAGAGCGACGATCATTGCGCTGTTTGACGCGCCTTCGCGCCGGATTTTGGCAGCTGCTGTGTACCCATCCATGTGCGGCATGGACAGGTCCATGAGAATCAGGTCATAGCCAAACTCCCCAGCGCGGCTCACCGCCTCGGTGCCGGATTCAGCCAGATCGGCATGTAGTCCAAGCATGGAAAACATTTGATGGATCAGTGAACGGTTCACATGCGAGTCATCTACCACCAGAACCCTCAGGTCCGATCGCAGGTGACTGAAACCAGGAAGATCATGGTGTTCGGCTGATTTTGGTAGTGTGGCGGACCGCGCCGGAAAGGTGAACCAGAAGGTGCTGCCCTTGCCTACAACGCTTTCTACTCCATACCGCCCGTCCATCGCCCGGACCGCCTTGACGAACAGACCCAGGCCAAGTCCGGCCCCCTTCCCTGTTGTTACGGTCACTGGATTGTGGGTGTAGTGGTCACGAAAGATTACGTCCAGCAGGTCTGGGGCGATGCCGGGGCCGGTATCTGCGACCTCGACCCGAAGTGCATCTGCCCCGCGGGAAAGGCGCACGGTGATTTTGCCGTTCAAGGTGAACTTGACAGCATTGCTAAGCAAATTTGCAGCTGCGTGCCAGTAGCAGGCACGCAGCCCGTGGATGGGCACGTCCGCTTCTGGTTCGATCTCGACGGCAAGTTTGGTGCCGGCGCTATGTGCGGCCGGACCGTTCATCTCGACAAGATTGGTAAGGATCTCGCTGGCCGAAAACACGCCCCGTTCGGCTACGTTCATTTCATGCTCGGCTCGACCGTTCTCCAACACCGCGTCGGCTTCACGGAGTACGATCCGCGCCGCATCCATTGCGATATCATGGAGATCCGCCAGCGCCGTAGCTCCTGGCCTTTGTCGCGCAAGGTCGAGAGAGGCCATGATCGCGTGAAGGGGAGAGCGTATTTCGTGGCTCATAGTAGCGAGAAAACGCTGGTAGCGCTCTGCCTCGCCTTCGGCAAGGCGTCGTTCCCGGCGGAGCGCCCGCAAGGCGCGCTGGGTTTCCGATATGTTCCGCACGAAGAGAGCGTTTGTATTCTTTCCGTTTTCTTCCATTAGCTGGACCCGGGTCACTTCGACCGCAACGATTGCTCCGCCGGTCTGGCGCACGATGTCACGAAACGTGCTGGACTGATCACTGCGATCCAGGGGATGTGTTTTGCCTTGGTGGATCAGCCGCTGGATCCCTGGAAAAAAGAAGTCTAAGGGATGAGCTTGCGCCTCCTCGGTGAGGTCAACGTCCAGAAGTTCCGCTGCCGCCTTGTTCATCCAAAGGATGCGTCGGTTCGCGTCGGTGAGCAGGATCGCATCGGGTTTGGAATCGAAAACGCGGGATAGATTTTCGCTAACTCTGCGTTCCGCTGCAGCTCTGACACCAACCTGACGGAAAAGGATCAGAGCCAACATACAGATTACGGCCATCACGACGACCAATGTAACGCTTTGGATTAGAAGCGTTCTTTGCTTGCTGATGTAGAGCAACCGCCGTTCGGTTGCCTGGTCCGACAAGTTCGCCAAAGTTGTAACACTCAGTTCACGCACGTCCTCGGCGAAATCGGCCATATTCATCTCAAGTGCGTCCAGCCACAGCTTTCCACCCGGAGTTGCCGACCTGTCGAGGATTATGGCGAGCTGGTTCCTCCGGTAAATGACCCGATCCAGAATCCGAAGGCTCTTATTCCATTGGTGCGAAGACTCTGACCACGACCGGATCTTGCTGGCGACCGTTCCGACCCGCGAATAGAAGATATCGAAGCGATTCAGGATATTCGGCATCCGCTCCTGCAGATCGGCTTCCGAAATGGACCCTGCTGTCATGGACCGAAGTTCACCAATAGCCACGGCCAACTTGAGATACTCTACCTCAAGCTGCGCCACGACCCACGTCTGGTCATCTGTTACCTCCAGGCGGCCTTCTTGCAACTCGTCGCTCAACTGGACCGCACGAATCAAGACCACGGGCAGCAAGATCAAGACAATGACGACTACTGCTGCCAGCAAAATGCGAGTGTGCGCCTCGTAGCGGTTCAACCCAGCCTGGCTGGAAAGTTCGTACATCTTGAAAGTTCAGTTGTTGACGTGTGCGAGGCTGACGAGTTGCCAGATGCTAGCCGCAAAAACTCTCTCTGATCGATATTCAGGCAACAGGTCATACGGGTAGATGACCCACAGGGGGCCGAGTTCGCGCTTGCCAAAGGGCTTGCCGTTGATTCTGAGGGCGATGATCGGATAAATGGGGCCGATGAGGTCGCGATCCATGATCACGCTGTAGTCATTCGCGGCAGTGGCCTCAACAGCTTGCTCTGAAAGGCCCGCAAGGGCCAGCACCTCGCTTAACCGTGGCCCGCTGTATCGTGCCGATCCTTCGGTCCATCCCGTCGTGGTCTCGAACTCGACCTGTGGCAGAGCCTCCAACTCCGCTCGTGTCAGTTCGAGATTGGCGCCTTCCTTCGGCACAAGCTCAAGAAGGACTTCCGAGGGGTCCTGCGCCCCGGCGATGGAAGGCGGAGTGGCGAAACAGACGACAGCGGCAAGGCCTAGCGCAAGACGCGGCAAAACAATCAATAGATGCATGAGGTTATCCTAAAGTTGCGTCCGCCCGGAAAGATACATCGACCATCTGGACTGAGCATGCTATCTTTAGATAATACCCGCAATGCATGGCGGGCTTAGTCATGCCCATCTTGGCTGGCGCACCTCTAAAAGTGCTCCGACCGCATGCAAAGTAGACTTACAGGGTTACCCCGTGTGGCGGAGCGTGCCTCATTGATCTCAAATGACAGGCTAGACGGCTAAGTGTATACTGAACCTGCGGTGATCACGGTTCTGCTGATCGACGATCACAGTCTGATAGTGGAACTGGTGAAGACTTTCCTCTCGGCGGATGGCGGTTTCGCCGTTACTGTGTCCAGCGATCTTGCGAGCGGAATCGCAAGGATCGAAGAGGCTCGTGGCTTCGACGTCGTTCTTCTTGATGTTGTCCTACCTGGACTCAACGGGATCGGCGACGTGGCAAAGGTAGTTCAGGCCAACAGTGACGGCGGAGTTGTGCTTTTCTCGGGATCTGTGTCGGCAGGCTTCGTCGAAAAGGCGGTTGAATTAGGCGCTCGTGGTTTCATTCCGAAGACGCTGCCTCTGCGTGCTTTGACAAGTGCGATTCGGCTTGTGGCTGCGGGCCAAACATTCATTCCCGGCATCCCCGCATTTGGGCAGGCCGACGCCACGCAAGCCCAGGAGCCAAGCTTGACTCAGATGGAATCGTCGGTCTTGCGCCATCTTGGCGAGGGCTTGGCCAACAAAGAGATTGCCTTCCGGCTGCAGCTGAGCGAGTCAACCGTGAAGATGCATGTCCGCGCCATCTGCCGGAAGTTGGGGGCGCGCAACCGGACGCATGCGGTCATCATGAGTAGGGCACGCGGACTGCTTTAGGTCGTTTGCAACGTACGCATTAATGTCGCTCCCGAACTTCCGAAAGGACTATGCGTTGCTTGGGATTTTGCGCGTATCTGCGCTGAGGTGTTCGACCTCGCGTAGTGGGGTGACCCTTGAATAACCACTTCTGACGGAAGAGCCGATTGGCTCGATGTCGCCGCGGCAGCGGGGCATGGTGTGAGCCCGAATCGGGCTGAAAAGTGGTGAGGAGATGCGAAGCCGACTGAGTCGGCGATGATGGCCTTGTCGAGCAGGGCAATGATCCTGCCCTTGTTGCCGTTCTCGGGCAGCTCGTCACCCGCATCATCGACCTGACCGCGCGCATCCGCCATGAGACAGCGTTCAGCGAGGATGGTCAGATCCTCATGAGCTTCCCGAGGGCAGGTCAACTCTTTGCCGGTCATATCCTGGCTGAGTTGGGCGAGGATCGCGCCCGCTATCTGACCCCCGATCAGCTTTCCGCCGATGCTGGCCTCGGGCCGGTCACTCGCCAGTCCGGCAAGTCCCGCGGGGTCTCTTTCCGATGGGCCTGCAACCGACGCTTGCGCACCGCACTGACCTGCTTCGCTGTCAATCGGCGCGCAAAACTGACCCCGCATCGGCGTCCAAAATTGACCCCCTTTGCGACGTTGAGATCAGGGCCTGAGCCGACGGAACTGATCACAG
>WOUW01000004.1:76516-81688 GCA_009773055.1 Paracoccaceae bacterium | reverse complement strand
CAGGGCAAGCTGGGCCAGACGCGCATCCCGGCTTCCCGCCGCCGCATCCGTCAGCTCGGCCGACGCGCGGCGGAAGGCCCGGGCCTCGCGCGCGGTGCCCTTCGACCCGCGTCCGGCGCGCGCATCGGCAATCGCCAGCGCCGCAACTTCAGGCCCATGCGCGGTCCAGTCGAAGTCCGGGTCAACCTTGCCCGGCCCGAAAAGATGCGTCAGCGCATCCTCGATCCCGCCGCTCGGTTCCGGTCCGAAGGCCGATTCCGGCGCCGCAGAAGCGATCCCCGCCAACGGCATCGCCAACAGCGCCTCGGCATTGATCACCCCCGCCCCAAGACCCGAGGGGAAGCCAGCAGGTTTCCGCGCCGTCTGTTGCACGGCCGTGCGGAACAGGGCCTGCACGCTGACCCCCCGGACCCGCGCCTCGGCAATCACCTTGGCCCGCCCGTGATGCCCCAGCCACAGCGCCGCGACCCCCGCGCTTAACGCCGTGGCAAAGGACGTGCCCTGCCCACCAGCGATCAGGTTGTTCGGTGCCGCCGCACTATCCCGCGCGGCCTTCCAGACGAACTCGGCCGGGGCCGAGAAATCCACCGCCGCACCGTGCGACGACCCCTTCCACTTCTTGTCGGCCTTGTTCGTGCCCCCGACCGCGATCATCTCGGGGTAGGCCGCAGGCCAGACCACCAGCCCGACACAGTTTCCCGCTGCCGCCAGCAGAATCACGTCCTTGGCAATCGCCCGCTTGATGGCCTGACGCAGCGCGAAACTCGGGATGCCACCGAGGCTCATCGAGATCACATGCGCGCCGACCCTGACCGCATGGTCTATCGCCTTGGCGACCGGCGCCCCGTTGAAGATCTTCACGTCGTTGATGCAGCGGATCGGCACCAGCGTCGCACGCGGGGCCGAGCCCCTGACCTTGCCCTGTTCGCCCGATGCGACCACCGACCCGGTCCCCGTCCCGTGCCCGGGGTTCGACATGCTGGAGGACAGGGGATCGGTCGGCTGGGTGCCGCCGTCCACAAGGTTCAGCGATTTCGTGAAATCGAATGTGGTGTCGGCAAACTCGACATGGTCGGTCACGCCGGTGTCCGGCTGCGCCACGATGATGCCCATGCCCTTGCCCGGCGACATCGCCCAGGCCTGCGTCACGCGCGCCGTGTCCAGCGCCCAGGTCTTCGGCTCGGGCGCCGCGCCCTGCACCCAGCAGGTCGCGTCCAGCACCACACCTTCGGTGGCCGAGGGCGTCCTTTCCTGCGGCTCGACAAAGGCCGTGGCCCCCAGGTCCGGATCGCAGGCGATCAGGCCCAGCCTCGTCCGCAAGTCCGCTGCAATGCCGAACAGAGCGTCGTCCGGCAGCGTCCGGTCCAAACCCAGCGGAGCAAATGTATAAGTCACTGGCTCACCCGGCTCGGGCTCGGCGAACAGGGGTTCAAGGACAAAGCGGTCTGATGCCAGCAGCTCGACCAGTCGCGCCCGCAACCTGTCCTGATCATCGCCTCCGGCTGGCACAGTCAGCGCAAAGCGCAGCCGGTCAGGGTCATAAAGCGACCGGCTGTCCTCGGTCGCGGCATCGGTCATCAGCGTGCGCAGAAACGGCAATCCAAAAAGCTCTGACATGGCAGGCTACCTCCAGAGAGCAAAGGGAAATGGCAGGGAGAGAAACCGGCAGTCACTGCAACAATGCCAGGAATAATAACCCATTTGCGCGCAGCCCAGCGTGAATAATGCGTCAGGTTCCGCCGGAGGTTGAATGAACCTTTGGCCGACTCGGGCATTTGCGATATGTTCATCGGCAGGAGTTGCGGATTTCCCCGCCGCGCCGATTTGATCCGCATTTCTTCTTCTTTGCCGGTTTTTCCCGGCCCGTATCCCATTCCCTTTGGCCCACCTGTCGGGGCCCGATCATTCAGAAAGGACACACGATGGCCGAAACCGTTGTTCGCAACGAGTATGGCGAAGTCGTCTTTGTGCAGGCCCCAGCGCCCTCGACACTGGAAAGCGCCACGACTCTGTCCACGCCGCAGCTTGCGGCAGACCACTACATGAAGTCCCTTCAGGGCATGCTTGGCCTTGAGGGAACCAGAATGGCCAGCGATCCCGCACTGGAAGGCGCGGGCGATGTGCCCGTGGCCGAATTCCACTCGGAAAAGGATATCGCCGGCACCAAGGTCGTCGTCTACCAGCAGACCATGATGGGCCTTGACGTCTTTGGCGCGCGGCTCGGGATGCAGATGGACGGCGACAGCATGGCGCTGGAATCCGTGCAGTCCTCGATGCACGCCGAGGTTCAGGTGGAAAACCCGGGTGCCCGGGCCGATGGCGGCACCCGCAAGGTCAGCCGAGCGGCATTGATCAAGATGCTGGGGTTCGAGCTGCCTGACATGGACAACGCCCGGATCGAACGGCAGGTCGTCCTGCGCTACGAACCCGACGAACGTGAGGAAAAGCATGATCACGAAGGCTGCATTGGCGGCCCCGGCGTGGATTTGCCCAAGCTGCCCGCGCCCAAGCTCAAAGGGCTGAAGAAAGGGCAGCACTACATCTGCGACGAGGTGCTGTTCCAGGCGGCGCTGGGCAAGGGACAAGGCCCGGTCAACTGGCGCGCGCTGGTCGAACCGAAATCGGGCGAGGTCCTTTACCTGCGCGCGCTGGTGGCCTGCGCGACGGGCCTCGTCTTCGACCGCGACCCGCAGACCCAGACCGGGGCCGCGGTGACAGCCGCATCGACGAACGCGGTCCTGAACCCGTTCCGCTCGTCGGTCACGTTGGCTGGTCTGACCCCGTCCGCGCCGCAGCCACTTTCGGGCAACTTCGTCCGGATTGCCGAAACCCAGGCGCCGGTGCAGGCCGCGCCGACCGTGCCGAACAATTCGGGGGCCTTCAACTTCAATGCCCAGACCGAAGAGTTCACCGCGACCAACTGCTACCATCATTGCGACAGGCTGTTCCGCACGCTGGAGGATTACGGCTTCAACGTCGCCTCCTATTTCAACGGCACGACCTTCCCGGTGCCCTGTGACTTCCGCGCCCTGGGAGACGCGATCAACGCCCAGGCCCCGGGCAACGCTTCGGGCAACGGACTGCTCGAGTTCCGCTTCGGCAAGATGATCGCGGGCCAGACCATCGGCATCGCGACCGACAATCGCGTCGTCTGGCACGAATTCGGCCACGCGCTGCTGTGGGACCACGTCAACAGCCCGAACTTCGGCTTCGCGCACTCTGCCGGCGACTCCCTCGCCGCGATCCTGAACGACCCCGGTTCACAGGCCGCGGACCGGTTCATGACCTTCCCCTGGACCGGTGCCGGCCTCAACATCGACCGCCGCCACGACCGCGCCATCGTCGATGGCTGGGCCTGGTTCGGCCCACGCTGGAACACCCAGTACGGCGGCGAGCAGGTGCTTTCGACCACGCTTTTCCGCTTCTACCGGTCGATCGGCGGGGATTCCGCCCAGATCGCCACGCGGCGGCGGGCCGCCGAAGTCACCGCCTTCCTCGTCTTCAAGGCCATCGGCCTTCTGGCCGCGACGACGCAGTTCCCCGAGGTTTTCGTTGGCCAACTCCAGACCGCCGACAAGACCACGACCTCGTTCAAGGGCATCCCCGGTGGTGCACTGCACAAGGTCATCCGCTGGGCCTTTGAAAAGCAGGGCCTGTTCCAGCCCGGCGCTGCCCCCGGCCAGCCCCAGACTGTGAACCGCGAAGGCAACCCGCCTGACGTGGACGTCTACATCGACGACGGCCGCCATGGCGAATACACCTACCAGCCGAACCACTGGTCCTGCCAGGACATGTGGGTCCGTCGCCGTCCCGATGGCGGACTGACCCACCAGAACCCGCTCGTCGGCTTCAAGAGCTACATGTATGTCCGGGTCAAGAACCGGGGCTTGCAACCGGCGCAGAACGTCCGGGTCGACGCCTACCACGCCCTGCCCGGCACCGGCCTTGCCTTCCCCGACGACTGGATGGCGATGAACACGCCGACACTGTCCGCCACCGGCCCGCTTGCCCCCGGCGCCAGCGTCATCCTCGGCCCGTTCCGGTTCGTCCCGACCGTCGTCGGCCACGAATGCCTGATGGCCATCTCGCACGCCGATGGCGATCCGGGCAACGACACCACGATCCAGGGCACGATCCCCGAACACCGCTTCGTGCCCTTCGACAACAACATCGGCCAGCGCAACATCACCCCCGTCCGGCCGACGATCCTCGACATCCTGAAGCTTTTCGGCAAGCACCTGATCTGGATCCGCAACCCCTACAAGCGGCCGGTGAAGGTCGTGATCGAGGTTTCCCTGCCAAAGTTCCTGCAAAAGCTGGGCTGGAAGCTTGCGATCAGCTCGGCAGGCGGCGGCAAGTTCGAGCTTGGCCCCCGGGCAACGCAAAAGCTGACCTTCCGGCTGACGCGCGGCAAGGACTTCGATGCCGACCTTCTCAAGCAGTCGATCACCAAGGGCGACGACGAAATCCAGATTCGCAGCCTGATCGACGGCGAGGTATCAGGCGGGATGAGCTACAAGTTCACCATCGCCAAGGACCACCGCGAGGATGACGACCCGGGCGAGCCGGATGACGACGATCCGCCAAAAGATGGGCCGCAGGACTGGCCGCCGAAACTCCCTGACCGCCCGGTCCGCACCCGCAAGCCGACGATGGAGGAAATCCTGAAGATCCTTCGCGGCGATGACGGCGAAGCAGGCGTGCGCGGCGTCAAGACCATGCGGCTGGAAATCGACTTCGACGACAGCTGACCGCAGGTGATCCAGGCCGGGGCCAGCACGGTCCCGGCCTGCCCTTCCGACCCTCATTCTTCGAAGGCATTTTCCATGGCCAAGACACCATCCGGGACACCGGAGGCGGGGCTGCTCCCGATCCACGACATCCCGCCCACCGCCACGCTGCGCCGCAAGTTCGCGGCCTTTCTCTGGACCACAACGGTCGTCCTCGTCCGCCATGCCGAACGCGGGGCGGGGGCAGATCCCGCCCTGACCGCCGCAGGACAGGCCCGCGCCACGCTGCTGGCCCAGATGCTGCAGGACGCGGCCCTGTCCGCCGTCTTTGTCACCGACACCCTGCGGTCCCGCCAGACCGGCACCCCCGCCGCGCAGGGCGCGGGGCTGCAGACGACCCTTTACGACGCGACCAACGCCGCTGCCCTGGCAGCGACGATCC
>WOUW01000004.1:0-76497 GCA_009773055.1 Paracoccaceae bacterium | reverse complement strand
CCGGTCGCACGGTCCTTGTCGTGGCGCATTCCAACACCGTCGACGACATCGCTGCCGCCTTTGGTGCTACGGGCGTCGGCGAACTGACCGACACCCAGTTCGACCGCATGTTCGTGATCATGCGCACCTGGTGCGGCACCCGGCTTCTCCGCCTGCGCTACGGCACGCCAACCCCTTGATCCCTCAGGAGGCCCCGCAATGACCCCGATCACCCGCGCCATCATCGTGCTCGACCAGACCAGCGGCTCCTTGCGCGAAGACGAGGACCGCATCCTCGGCCTCGACCTTGCCCCGTCGCTGCAGGACGCAGCCTCCAGCCTTTCCGGGATCGAGCTGATCCTGGCTGTCCCGGGCGCGGGCGAAATGCCGGGCAGCGCAGGTCTGTCGGGTTTTGCCGTGGGCGGGTTGCGCATCGTGCCGCTTGGTCCGCTGGAATACGGCGGCGCGGGCCTGTCCGGCGGCGACCCTGCAACCGCCCTCGTTTCTGCCGACCGCCGCTTGCGTGGTGACGCGAAGACGGCAGGCTTTACCCCCGCCGCGCATCCGGCCCTCTTGCCGATGCTGGCGCAGGGCGTTGCGCCAATTGCCGTCCGCATCGCCGGGCCGCGCGACACGCTTTACCGCTTTGCCATCAGCGCCGGCGCGATCCCGATGCAGTTCCAGCCCGCCACCGAAGGCTGGGCACTGATCGCCCTTGTCCCGCCAGCGGCCCAGGCCACAGCGGCAAGCCTTGGCCTTTCCGTCTTCCCCCTCGCTTACGACCCCGCGACCGATGACCTCGTCTGGGCGCGCATCGACGGCGATCCCGGCCACCGCGACGACCTCTCTTCCGCCCTCGCGGGTCGCCCGATCCTGTACAGCGAGCCCGGGCAGGTTCTCATCGCCCTCAAGCCCGGCGAGACCGCGGATGCCTTCCACCTGCACGGCGGCCATGGCCATGCCGAGTTTCTGGCCCCCGACCCCGGCCTGCTTCAGCCCGCCCTGTCCGAAGCCGCCGATTTCGACGTCCCCGACATAGGCAAGCTGCCCGAGATACTTGAGGCCGTCGAACTTGACCCCGAGGTTCGCAAGATCCTCGCCACCATCCGGCCCCGCTGTTCGGTCGTGACTGCAAGCTACACCGCCGATCTTGATCGCTACACCGGCGTGACCCCGCTGGATGCCGCCGGGCCCATCGTTTCGCGCCATACGGCCCACCCCGACAACAAGCGCGCCGAGGCGGCCCTGATCCGCGACCTCCGCGCGATGGGGTATTGCCCCTGGCGGCACAATTTCGTCCACGCCGGGGCCACCCATTCCAACATCATCGCCGACCTGCCCGGCCTTGGCCGCTTGCGTATCAAGCCCGACATCCTTGACCGCTACCTGCGTATCCTGCGCGACGCTGGCCCCCTGCCGCCGCCCGACCAGTGGCTGCCGGATCTTGATGCGCTTGCCCCCGACACCTGGGCCGCTGGCTTCGACGACCTCCCAGACGCGACCATCCGGCAGGAAATCGAGCGTGTCCTGAAGCTGCAACCCTGGTTCGCCTGGTGGAAGGGCCGCTGCCCGCTGCCCGGTTTCGGCGCGGGGCTCGTCATCGTCGGCGCGCACATGGATTCGACCGCGGGGTTCGAACCTGGCTACAGCGCGCCCACCTCTCCCGCCCCGGGGCGTGACGACAACGGGTCCGGCCTGGCCGGAGTCCTGTCCCTCGCCCGCCATTTCCGCGCCTATGCCGGGCGGCTGACCCACACTGTCCGCTTCTGCTTCTTCAACGCCGAAGAATCCGGTCTCGTCGGCTCCAAGGCCTATGCCGCCTCGCTCAAGGCCGCAAAGGCCCCCGTCCGTGCCGTCATCTGCACGGACATGATCGGCTACAACTCGGACGCCAACCGGATCTTCGAGCTTCACGCCGGTTACACCGACCCCGCGATCCGCGACCTCAGCGTGCCCTTGGCCAATCGCGTCGCCACAGCCGCTGCCGACCTCGGTCGCCTCGCCCCCGCGCAGATCTACAAGGGCACCAGCACCTTCGGCGGCCCAGACCGCAACGTCTATGACGGCGCGATCAACCGGTCGGACCACGCCGCCTTCCACCAGCAGGGTTGGGGCGCAGTGCTGGCGAGCGAGGATTTCTTCGCGAACCTCGCGTCCGAGCCCGCCGCCGACGGCAATCCGAACTACCACCGCGCCGCCGACCAGACCACCGACCCCGCCTATTCCCGCGACATCGTCTGCGCGGTGGCACGGGCCGTCACCCAGCTGGCGCTCTGACCATCACAACGCCCGTGCCAAGCGGCTCCCCTCCCCCTCGTGGGGAGGGGATTGGGGTGGGCGGCCACCCCGGCAAAAAGTAAAGGGGACGTAAACACGTCCCCTCAACCCCTTGATTTCCAAAGATCCGTAAGTCTGCCCGCGCGTGGGCAGCTACTTCGCCACCCTCGCATTCCGCGTCGCGATCAGCTTCAGCCGCAGCGCGTTCAACCGGATGAACCCCTCGGCGTCCTTCTGATCATAGGCCCCGGCATCCTCCTCGAAGGTGACGTGCTTTTCCGAATACAGCGAATGCTCCGACCACCGCGCCACCGTCACGGCCCGACCCTTGTACAGCTTGACCCGTACCGTCCCCGTCACATGCTCCTGCGTCTTGTCGATCAGCGCCTGCAGCGCCTCCCGCTCGGGCGAGAACCAGAACCCGTTGTAGATCAGTTCCGCATAGCGCGGCATCACGCTGTCCTTCAGGTGCCCCGCGCCGGCGTCCAGCGTGATCTGCTCGATCCCCCGGTGCGCCTCCAGCAGGATCGTCCCGCCGGGGGTCTCATAGACCCCGCGCGACTTCATCCCGACAAAGCGGTTCTCGACCAGGTCAAGGACCCCCACGCCATGCTTGCCGCCGATCTCGTTCAGCCGGGTCAGGATCGTCGCCGGGCTCATCGCCTCGCCGTTGATCGCCACCGCATCGCCCGCCTCGAAGGTGATTTCCACCATCTCGGCCTGATCGGCGGCTTCCTCGACCGGCACGCAGCGCTGCAACACGTAGTTCGGGAATTCTTCGGCCGGGTTCTCCAGCACGCGCCCTTCAGACGAGGTGTGCAACAGGTTCGCATCGACGCTGAACGGCGCCTCTCCGCGCTTGTCCTTGGCGATCGGGATCTGGTTCGCCTCGGCGAACTCCAGCAGCTTCGTGCGGCTGGTCAGGTCCCACAGCCGCCACGGCGCGATGACCTTGATGGACGGGTCCAATGCTGCGACCGACAGCTCGAACCGCACCTGGTCGTTGCCCTTGCCGGTCGCCCCATGCGCCACCGCATCGGCCCCGGTTTCCTGTGCGATCCGCACCAGATGCGCAGAAATCAGCGGTCGGGCAATCGACGTGCCCAGAAGATACAGCCCTTCATATAGAGCATTCGCGCGGAACATCGGGAACACGAAGTCCCGCACGAACTCCTCGCGCACGTCGACGATGTGGATGTTTTCCGTCCCCCTGGCCCAGATCGGCAGTGAAGGTCACCACCTCGCAGCCAAATTCGGTCTGCAGCCATTTGAGGATGATCGAGGTATCAAGCCCGCCCGAATAGGCCAGCACCACTTTCTTCGGCTTCAGCATAGGACAAGGCTCCCCCGCGGTTTTGCTGGCGCTTAAAGCGAAACGGGGCCAAGGGCAAGGATCGCGCCCGTGTGGGGGACAATTCGGCATGCGAAGGCATTCCTTGCCATGCGCCGCATCCTCCGGCATCTCAGGTGGATGACCGATTTTCCTGCCCGTGCCCGCCAAGCCACCGCCGCCCTGCGCGAGCTTTTTCCCGAGACGCCGTTGCAGCGGAACGACTTCCTGTCCGCCCGCTACGATGCCGAGATCTGGCTCAAGCGCGAGGACCTGTCCCCGGTCCGAAGCTATAAGCTGCGCGGGGCCTTCAACGCGATGCGCAAGGTGCGGGCGCGGCAGCCCGACCAACGCCAGTTCGTCTGCGCCAGTGCAGGGAACCACGCGCAGGGCATGGCCTTTGCCTGCCGGCATTTCGGCGTGAAAGGCATGATCTTCATGCCGGTCACCACGCCGCAGCAGAAGGTCGACAAGACCCGGGTTTTCGGCGGCGACAGCATCGAGATCGTCCTGACCGGCGATTATTTCGACCAGACCCTTGCCGCCGCGCAAGCCTGGTGCGCCGAACAGCAGGCGCATTTCCTGTCCCCCTTCGACGATCCCGACGTGATCGAAGGTCAGGCCTCGGTCGCGGTTGAAATGCTCGATCAGTTGGGCCGCGCCCCCGACATCGTCGTGCTGCCAGTCGGCGGCGGCGGGCTGTCGTCTGGCGTCACGGGCTATCTGCGCGAGGTCGCGCCGACGACGGCTTTCCGCTTTGTCGAGCCGCTGGGCGGCGCAAGCCTGACTGCAGCGCTGCAAGGCGGCGCGCCGACCAAGCTGGCCCGCGTCAACAGCTTTGTCGACGGTGCAGCCGTGGCGCGGGTCGGCGACCACACCTTTGGAATGCTGTCCTGGATCGACCCGAAGGATGTGCTGCTGGCCCCGGAAGACCGGATCTGCGTGACCATGCTGGAAATGTTGAACCACGAAGGCATCGTGCTGGAACCCGCAGGCGCGCTGTCGCTGGACGTGCTGCCAGAACTGGCCGAGGAGATCCGGGGCAAGACCGTGGTCTGCGTCACGTCAGGCGGGAACTTCGACTTCGAGCGCCTGCCCGAAGTCAAGGAACGTGCCCAGCGGTTCGCGGGCCTGAAGAAATACTTCATCCTGCGCATGCCGCAGCGTCCCGGCGCGCTACGCGAATTCCTGAACCTGCTCGGGCCCGATGACGACATCACCCGGTTCGAGTACCTGAAGAAATCGGCGCGCAACTTCGGCTCGGTGCTGATCGGGATCGAGACCAAGGCCGACGACGGCTTTGCCGAGTTTACTGCGCGAATGGACGGGGCCGGTCTTGCTTTCCGCGACATCACCAACGACGAGGCGCTGTCCGAATTCCTGATCTGATCATCGGTCAGCCGCAGCCCGTGAGGTCAACGGGTCGGCGCTTTGGCAGCGTGGGCCAACGCAAGCGCAGACGCGCCCTAGGCCGCACCCGCCTGATCTGCCGCCAGCCCGCCCAAAAGACTTGCCCGCGAAGCACGCCAGACCGACGCGACCAGCGACACATCGACCAGCGCCCCTTCGCCCGCGGCCGCCATCCGCTCGCCGTCCTGGCAGATCGCCGCCAGTTCCGACAGGCCAAGGTTCAGCGCACTGCCTTTCAGGAAATGCAGTTGCCCCTCGACCTCCTCTGCCGCGATACCGCGCAACAGGGCCTTCACGGCACCTTCCGCCTCATCCAGGAACATGTCGGCCACTTCGACAAAGCCGTCGGCACCGATCTCCCCCTTCAGTTCGTCAACCCGTTTCCAGTCAATCATCACCCATCACCCGCAGAAGTCTCCCACGGGCTGAATGTCGCGCTGGCACCGTTAACAAATGGTCGCCGCCGGGCCGCCAAATCCGGCGCATTTTAGCATTCACCCACCGTTAAGGCCCGCCGCGCAGGGTGGCGCCAATGAGGGGCAGGTGGATCAGTGTTTTCCGGCGTGATGAGGGTTGAAACAACGATGCAGGCGGCTGACGCGCTTCGGCATGTGCTGGTCGTCGATGACAGCCGGGCGCAACGCCACATGGTGTCGATGCAGCTTAACCGCTGGGGCTACCGGGTCAGCGAATGCGACTCGGGTCATGCCGCGCTCGACCTTTGCCGCGTGCAAAGCTTTGACATCATCCTCAGCGACTGGATGATGCCTGGCATGACGGGTCTTGAATTCTGTCGCGAATTCCGGGCCTTGGAGAGAGAGTCCTATGGCTACTTCATCCTTCTGACCTCGAAGTCCGAAAAGACCGAAATCGCCGACGGGCTGGAAGCGGGGGCCGATGACTTCCTGACCAAGCCCGTCTCCTCGAACGAATTGCGCGCCAGGCTGCGCGCGGGGGAACGGATGCTTGCCATGCAGGCCCAGGTTCTGGCCAAGAACAAGGTCATCGTCGCTACCCTGGTGGAATTGCAGAAACTTTACGATTCGCTCGACCGCGACCTGATCGAGGCGCGAAAGCTGCAGCAGACCCTCGTGCGCGACCGGGTGCGCGACTATGGCTGGTCGACGGTGTCACTTCTTCTGCGCAACTCGGGCCGGGTCGGCGGCGATCTGGTGGGCAGCTTCAGCGTCGATGCCGACCGCATCGTCGCATATTCGATCGACGTCTCGGGCCACGGCGTCGCTTCGGCGATGATGACCGCGCGGCTGGCAGGCTTTCTGACCGGCTCGTCGCCGGAACAGAACCTCGCGTTCGGCAAGGGCCCGGACGGCACGCATCACCTGTTACCGCCAGAAACTGTGGTCGAACGCTTCAACCGCCTGATGCTGGATGAAATCCAGGCCGAACAATACTTTACCATCGCTTTCGCCGTGATCGACCGCGCCCGTGGCCTGCTAAGTCTGGTGCAGGCGGGCCATCCGCATCCGGTTCTGATCCGGGCGGACGGCACGATGGAAACGATCGGGCAGGGCGGCCTTCCGGTCGGCCTGATCCCTGATGCAACCTTCGAACGCCACGATCTGCCTTTCGGCCCGGGCGACCGGCTGGTGCTTTTTTCGGACGGATTCACCGAATGTCCCTTGCCCTCGGGCGACGACTTTGGCGAGGATGGCCTTGCCGAAAGCCTGCGGAAGTCGGCGCACCTGTCCGGCTCCGACCTCCTGGAGGCGCTGGTCTGGGACCTGACCCAGCAGGCCGGAAGCGATTCGTTTCCCGACGACGTCTCGGGCGTCGTGGTCGACCTTCTACCGCACTAGACCCGCCAGCATCCCGCGGTCCCCGGGATTGCCGAGAAGGTCCAGCGCCCGGTGGACGGGCAGCCAGACG
Source organism: Paracoccaceae bacterium (assembly GCA_009773055.1). Taxonomy (GTDB): domain Bacteria; phylum Pseudomonadota; class Alphaproteobacteria; order Rhodobacterales; family Rhodobacteraceae; genus Tabrizicola. The sequence goes on along the minus strand of WOUW01000004.1, from coordinate 69,614 downwards.
GCGGAATGTCCGGCCTCGCTTGGTGGACCCAGACGACGCACCGGACGGCCCAGGTAGACCGTGCAGATCTTCTCGGCCCAAAGGTCGTATTCCGGCATGTAGGTGAACCGCCGAAACGCGCCCAGCCGCCGGGTCACCTCGATCTTCCAGCCTGTTTCTTCAAAGACTTCGCGGTGCAGGGCGGCAATCGGCTGCTCTCCCTTGTCGATACCGCCGCCGGGCAGCTGGAACTCGGGCACCGGGGCCGCCTGATGCGTGGCCAGGATATGATCCCCCTGCAACAGCACCGCATAGACCCCCGGCCGCCGGGTATAGCGCTGTCCTGCCTTCACCGCCTCGCCATAGCGTCGGATCATCCCTGCCCCCTTGGACCTTCGGTTGCTCTGCCTATATAGGCGCGATATGCCAAGTCTGGCAGCATCAGGAAATCCCCCATGACCATTGGTTCCCAAATTGCCTGGGACGACACCGTCCTGCCTTTCCAGCTTGATGCCTCGGGCATCCGCGGTCGCGTCGCGCGGCTGGACGGGGTGCTGGACCAGGTGCTGAAAAAGCACGCCTACCCGTCCGTGATCGAAGCCCTGGTGGCCGAGATGGCGCTTTTGACCGCGCTGATCGGCCAGGCCGTAAAGCTGCGCTGGAAGCTGTCGCTGCAAGTACGCGGCAAAGGCCCGGTCCGGCTGATCGCAACCGACTACTACGGCCCGACCGAAGATGGCGAGCCTGCGCGCATCCGCGCCTATGCCAGCTATGACGCAGATCGTCTGGACGCGACCGCGAACCCGTTTTCGCAGATCGGCGAAGGCTACTTCGCCGTGATGATCGACCAGGGCGAAGGCATGGTGCCCTACCAGGGCTTCACCCCCATCGCCGGGAAAAGCCTGTCCGATTGCGCACAGACCTACTTCGCCCAGTCCGAACAGATCCCCACCCGCTTTGCGCTGGCCTTCGGTGAAAGCGCCGAACCCGGACGCGCCCTGCATTGGCGGGCCGGTGGCATCATGCTGCAGCACATGCCCAGCGTCGGCGGCGTGGCAGCAGAACAGGGCAGCGGCGAGGGCGGGCTTCTGACCCATGCCGACATCCTTGGCGGGGCCGAATCGGAAGACTGGAACCGTGCCAATCTCCTTCTCGACACCGTGGAGGAGCTGGAGATGATCGGCCCTTCGGTCACGCCGACCGACCTTCTCGTCCGGCTCTTTCACGAGGAAAGCCCCCGAGTCTTCGACGCCCAGCCGGTGCGCTTTGGCTGTTCCTGCTCGGAAGACAAGGTGCGCAACACCATGTCGATCTACAGCCAGAAGGACATCGCAAAGATGACGACCGAAAGCGGAATCGTCACAGCCGATTGCCAGTTCTGCGGGGCACATTACGAAATGGACCCGAAAACCCTGGGATTCGAGGCGAAGGCACCCCAGGACACACCGGTTCGATGAGCGATCCGGTCGAGGTTCGGCTGCAAAAGGCGCTGCGGCTTGCGGCCGGGCCTTCCTCGGACTTCGACCTGAACCCCGGCGTCCGCCCCGCTGCCGACAAGCCTCTGCGCCCGGCTGCGGTGCTGGTGCCGGTCTGGCTCCGGCCCGCGGGTGCTGCGCTGATCCTGACCAAGCGGTCATCGCACCTGAAACACCACCCGGGCCAGATCGCCTTTCCCGGCGGCAAGGTGGATGCGACCGATGCCGGACCGATGGCCGCCGCCCTCCGCGAGGCGCAGGAGGAGATCGGGCTTCCGCCGGACCGCGTCGAAATCCTCGGCGCGCTTCCGGTTCACGAAACGGTCACCGGTTTTGCAGTGACGCCTTTCGTCGGGCTGATTCGCGGCGACTTCGAACCGACTCCCGAAGCCGGCGAGGTCGAGGAGGTGTTTTCGGTTCCTCTCGACCATGTCCTGACGCCCGCCCGCTTTGCCATCGAGCGGCGGCAGTGGATGGGGGTCTGGCGGCGCTACTATGCCGTGCCCTATGGCCCGTATTACATCTGGGGCGCGACGGCGCGCATCCTGCGGGGGCTGGCGGATAGGGTCGGGCCATGAAGGTTGCGGGTGACTGGCTGGACCATCCGGGGACGCAGGCGCTTTGTGCCGCGCTGGAAACCGAGGGTCATCAAGCGCTGTTTGTCGGGGGCTGCGTGCGCAATGCGCTGATGCTGGTTCCGGTCGCCGACATCGACCTTGCCACCGACGCAACGCCGCTGGTGGTCACCAGGATCGCCGAAGCCGCCGGGTTCAAGGCGGTGCCGACCGGCATCGACCATGGCACGGTGACCGTCGTGGCCGAGGGCAGGCCGCATGAGGTCACGACCTTCCGCCGCGACGTCGAAACCGATGGCCGCCGCGCCGTGGTGGCCTTTTCGACCCAGATCGAGGAAGATGCCCAGCGCCGCGACTTCACGATGAACGCGATCTATGCTGATCGGCGGGGCAGCGTGATCGACCCCCTGCAAGGTCTGCCCGACGTGCAGGCCCGCCGCGTCCGCTTTGTCGGCGACCCCGAAACCCGCATCCGCGAGGATTACCTTCGCATCCTGCGCTTTTTCCGTTTTCACGCCTGCTATGGCGACCCCGCGGGTGGGATCGACGCCGAAGGCCTGGCCGCCTGCGCCGCTCTGGCCGAGGGGCTTGAGACGATCTCGAAAGAACGCATCGGGGCCGAGATGCGAAAGCTGCTTGCCGCCCGTGATCCCGCCCCTGCCCTTGCCGCAATGGCACAGTCCGGTGTCCTTGCCCGCATCCTGCCCGGTGCCGATCCTCGCGCAATCGGCCCGCTGACCGAAGTCGAAGCAGGCCGCGAGCCAGACTGGCTTCGTCGTCTTGCCGCCCTTGGGGGGGAAGATCCCGTCGAACTTCTGCGCCTGTCACGGTCAGAAGTGCGCGACCTGACTGCGCTTTGCGATGCGATCCCCAGCATGGAAACTCCCGCCGTCCTTGGCTGGCGGCTGGGCCACGTCCGCGCCGTAGATGCGCTTCTTCTGCGCGCGGCCATGCTGGAGCAGCCGCTGGCCCAAGACGCTGTGAAGGACGCACGGCGCGGTGCCGATGCCCGCTTTCCTGTGACCGCTTCGGACCTGATGCCAACTCTGCTAGGTGAGGCGCTGGGGACACGTCTCAAGCAGCTGGAAGCCCGCTGGCTTGCCTCCAACCTGACCCTCAGCCGCGAGGACCTGCTGAAAGGGGCGTGACATTCCGCCGCGATTCGGCTAGGGATGTGCCACCCAAACAGGAGACCAGCATGGAACACGGGATCTCATTTCAGCTCGCCTGAGTTGACCGATCCCGTCGTGGCGGTCGCTCTCAAGCCCCGCCTCCGCGCCATCGCTGCTTCTTTTTCGGGTCTTCCCCATGTTCCGCTTTCTCGAAAATCTCGTCGATCCCTATCAGCCTTATGTTGAACAGGACGCGCCTCCGACCCGGCTCTGGCCGTTCCTGAAGGACTACATCCGCCCGTTCAAAGCCATCTTCGCCGTCACCGCCCTGTTCTCGGTCGGCAACGCGGTGCTGGACGTTGGCATGATCTGGTATCTCAGCCGCCTCGTCGACCTGATGACCGGCCAGACCCCGCAAGCGTTCCTGGAAAACCACTGGGGCGAGATTCTGACCGCCGCGCTGATCATCCTGTTCGTCCGGCCCCTGGTTGCGGGTGGGTCCGTCGGACTTTTGCACAACACGATCCTGACGAACTTCGGCACGATGATGCGCTGGCGCGCGCACCGGCATGTGTTGCGCCAGCCCGTCGGCTGGTTCGAAAGCGACTTCGCCGGGCGGATCGCCAACCGCATCATGCAGGCCCCGCCTGCCGCCGGAGATGCGGTCTTTCAGGTCTTCGACATGGCTGCTTTCGCCGCCGCCACCTTCCTTGGCGCGCTTCTGATGCTGGCCGACGCCGACCCGCGCCTGATGATCCCGCTCCTCCTCTGGCTGGTCGCCTACCTCGCCCTCATGCGCTGGACGATCCGCCGCGCCGGTCCCGCCGCCACGGCCTCAAGCGACGCCCGCAGTGCTGTCACCGGTCGCGTCGTGGACAGCTATACCAACATCCACTCGGTCAAGCTTTTCGCCCATCAGGACTCGGAGCTGAACTACGCCAGGGACGCCATCGAGAATGCCCGCACCACGTTCCAGAAGGAAATGCGCATCGTCACCAAGATGGACGTGGCCCTGACCTTCATCAACGGGCTGATGATCCTTGGGGTCAGCAGCCTTGCGATGTGGCTCTGGACCCATGACCTTGCCACCGTCGGCGTCGTCGCCGGGGCCGTGGCGCTGGTCCTGCGCCTGCATTCGATGACCTACTGGATCATGTGGGCCTCGACCCAGCTGGTCCAGAACCTTGGCACACTGGCCGAGGGGATGGAGACGATTGCCCAGCCCGTCAGCCTGGTCGACAAACCCGGTGCCAGGCCGCTCGACTTCCGCAAGGGCCTGTTGGAGATCAAGGACGTCAGCCACCACTACGGGCGGGGCTTCGGGGGGCTGAAGAACGTCAGCCTGACCATTCGTCCGGGCGAAAAGATTGGCGTCGTCGGGCGGTCGGGCGCGGGGAAATCCACGCTGGTCAAGCTGATCCTGCGCTTCTACGACACCGAATCCGGCGCAATCCTGATCGACGGCCAGAACATCGGCGACGTTACGCAGGAAAGCCTTCGCCAGAAGATCGGCATGGTGCAGCAGGACTCGAGCCTTCTTCACCGCTCGGTCCGCGACAACATCCTTTACGGCCGTCCCGAGGCGTCCGAAGCCGAGATGATTGCCGCCGCGAAGAAGGCCGAGGCGCATGACTTCATCCTGACTCTGGAGGACCCCCAGGGCCGCCAGGGCTATGACGCCCATGTCGGCGAACGCGGGGTCAAGCTGTCGGGTGGCCAGCGTCAGCGCGTCGCCCTGGCCCGCGTGATCCTGAAGGATGCGCCGATCCTGATCCTGGACGAGGCGACCTCGGCGCTGGACTCCGAGGCAGAAGCCTTGATCCAGACCGCGCTTTACGGGGTGATGGAGGGCAAGACCGTGATCGCCATCGCCCACCGCCTTTCCACCATCGCCGCGATGGACCGGATCGTCGTGCTGGAGGACGGTGAGGTCGTCGAAGACGCCCCCCATGCCGAACTTCTGCGCAAAGGCGGTCTCTATGCCCGCTTCTGGGCGCGGCAGTCGGGTGGGTTCATCGGGCTTGAGGAGGAAGCGGCGGAGTGATCCGCCGCTTTCCCCGATCGGCTTCACAGGGAACTGACCAAGCCTTTGGCGCGTAAACCCTTGCTTCACCCACAGGACCGGCCTACCTCACCCCAATGAGCGCCCTTCAAAGCCTCGGCTCCCTTATTGACGCCTTCCGCCCCGCCGACGGCCCGCCGCCGCAACGGCTGGGCCCGTTCATGCGTTGGTCGCTGGCCGGTTCCTGGCCGATGCTGGTCGTGGCCGGAGTCCTGTCCTCGCTGGCTGGCGTGACCGAGGTTGTCTCGGCGCTGATCCTTGGCTGGGTTATCGACGCTGCCGTCAGCACCGGACCCGCCGGGTTCTTCGATCAGCACTGGACGCTGGTCCTGTGGTTCATCGCCTTCTACCTGATCATCCGCCCGCTGGCCTTTGCGATCTCCTCGGCGTCGAACAGCATCATCATCGGGCCGAACGTGATGCCCCTTGTCCTGTCGCGCCTGCACCGCTGGACGCTGGGGCAATCCGTCACGTTCTTCGACAACGACTTCGCCGGCCGCATCGCGCAAAAGCAGATGCAGGCCGCCCGTGCCGTCACTGATGTCGCGACCGAGGTGATCAACACCGTCTGCTTTGCCCTCGCCTCGGTCATCGGCTCTATCGCCTTCCTGATCGCCGTCGACTACAAGGCCGCCCTCGCGCTTGCCGTCTGGCTGGTGGCCTACATCTTCCTGATCCGATTCTTCATGCCGATGATCCGGGTCAACTCCGCCGCCCGCGCCTCCTCCCGCGCCATGGTCTCGGGCCAGGTCGTCGACACGATCACCAACATCAAGACCGTCAAGCTTTTCGCCCACGCCGCTTTCGAGGACCGCGTCGCCATCGACGCGATGGAGGTCTTCCGCGACCGCTCCCTCGAATTCGGCGTCATCTCCACCTGGTTCCGCTTTGCACTGATGCTGCTAGCCGGGGTTCTCCCCGTCCTCCTGATCGGCGGCACCGTCCTGCTCTGGCAACAGGGTGCCGCCACCGCAGGCGACATTGCCGCCGCCGGGGCCATCGCCCTTCGCATCGCGCAGATGTCGGGCTGGGTCAGCTTTACGCTGATGTCGATCTACACAAGCGTTGGCGAAGTCGAGGATGGCATGCGTACCCTTTCCGCGCCCCACACCCTGACCGATGCGCAGGATGCTGCCGCCCTGCCGCGCGTGAAGGGCGAGATCCGCTATGAAAACGTCACCTTCGCCTACGGCCGCGAGCGTGGCGGCGTCCGTGACGTCGACCTGACGATCCGCGCCGGGGAAAAGCTGGCAATCGTCGGGGCGTCGGGCGCGGGAAAATCCTCGCTCGTCTCGCTCCTTTTGCGGCTTTACGACCCGGAAGAGGGCACGATCTCGGTCGATGGCCACGATCTGCGCACGGTGACGCAAGAAAGCCTGCGCAGACAGATCGGCATGGTCACGCAGGAAACCGCGATGTTCAATCGGTCGGCCCGCGACAACATCGCCTACGGCCGCCCCGAGGCGTCGGAGTCAGAAGTCGTCGCTGCTGCCAAGGCTGCCGAGGCGGACGAATTCATTGCCGGAATGCTCGACCACCAGAACCGCAAGGGCTATGACGCCTTCCTTGGCGAACGCGGGGTCAAACTTTCCGGTGGCCAGCGCCAGCGCATCGCCCTCGCCCGCGCCTTCCTGAAAGACGCGCCGATCCTGGTGCTGGACGAAGCGACCTCGGCCCTGGACAGTGAAGTCGAGGCCAGCATTCAGGATGCGCTTGCCAAGGTCATGCAGGGCAAGACCGTCCTTGCCATCGCCCACCGCCTGTCCACCATCGCCGCGATGGACCGGATCATCGTGATGGACCGGGGCCGCATCGTCGAACAGGGAAGTCACGCCAACCTTCTGGCGCAGGGCGGCCTTTACGCCCGTTACTGGAACCGGCAGTCTGGCGGCTTCATCGGCACCGAAGACGAAGCGGAAGCGGCAGAGTGATTGTCACCATCGAACGGCTGGGCCACCTTGGCCACGGCATCGCCCGCACCCCGGACTCGGGCCCGATCTATGTCCCCGGCACTCTGCCCGGCGAAGTGGTGGAAGGCACGCCCGACGGCGACCGCCTTGCGGACCCAAAGATCATCACCCCCTCGCCCGACCGCGTAAAGCCACCGTGCCGCCATGCCCGGACCTGCGGCGGATGCCAGTTGCAGCACGCTTCGGACGCTTTCGTTGCCCGCTGGAAACAAGAGGTTGTCGAGACCGCGCTTGCCGGTCAGGGCCTGAACGCCACTTTCCTGCCCCTGCAAACCTCGCCCCCGAACTCGCGTCGCCGCGCCACCCTATCGGCCCGCCGCACGAAATCCGGCGTCCTGATCGGCTTTCATTCCCGCGCCTCGGACAGCATCGCCGAGATCCCCGACTGCCAGCTTCTCCACCCCGGCATTCTCGCGGCCTTTCCCGGCCTGAAGACGCTGGTCACCGCCGGGGGCTCGCGCTCGTCCGAGCTTTCGCTGCAGGTCACCCTCACCCGCGGCGGCCCGGATGTCAGCGTCACCGGCGGCAAGCCGCTCGACGGTGCGCTGCGCATGGATCTTGCCCGCCTGGTCGAAGCTCACGGTTTCTCGCGACTGACCTGGGACGGCGAGACGGTGGCGTTGCGCGACCGTCCGGCGCTGACCATTGGCAGGGCCACGGTCGTTCCGCCGCCCGGGGCGTTCCTGCAGGCCACGGTCGAGGGCGAGGCCGCGCTCCTTGCCGCCGTCCGTCCTGCCGCTGGCCGCCACGATGGAGGTTCACGCCGTCGAAGGCGATGCGGCGATGACCCAGGCCCTTGACCTTGCTGCCCGCAACACCCCGGACCTTCACCGCATCAGCGTGGAAACCCGCGACCTCTTCCGCCGCCCCCTTGAAGCTGACGAAATGAAGTCCTTCACCGGCGCCGTCCTCGACCCGCCCCGCGCCGGGGCCGAAGCGCAGACCGCCTGCCTTGCCGCCTCGACCGTTCAGGTGATCGCCGCCGTCTCGTGCAACCCGGTGACCTTCGCGCGCGATGCCAAGGTCCTGACCGGTGCTGGCTACCGACTGACCTCTGTCCAGGTCATCGACCAGTTCCGCTGGTCCACCCATGTCGAGCTTGCCGCCCGCTTCACGCGCGGGACCTGACATTTCCGTGAAGCCACGCCCCGGCCTGCCGACTAGCCAAGGCAGCCAGTTTCCTGTATCCATTGGGAAAAAAACACGGGCAGTCTACAGGCGGACACGGGCATGCGGTTTATCAAGGTATTTGCGATCCTCGTGATCGTGTTCGGACTGGCGGGCTGCGGCTCGAAGTTCCGCAGGTATAATGGCCCCGAGGTCACCCAGATCCAGGTCCACAAGGCCGACCGAAAGCTGTATCTCATCCATAACGAACGGGTGCTGAAGTCCTACGACATCGGACTAGGCTTCGCTCCCGTGGGCGACAAGGAATTCGAGGGCGACGGCAAGACGCCCGAAGGTGCCTATCAGATCAGCTACAAGAACCCCGACTCCGAATACCATCTGTCGCTCAAGATCTCTTACCCGAACGAGACCGACATCGCCTTTGCCGAAGAGCAAGGCAAATCCCCAGGCGGCGACATCGTCATTCACGGCGGCCCTAACAAGCGCACGAACAAGCGCGATTGGACCTGGGGCTGCGTCGCTGTCACCGACCGCGAAATGGAAGTGATCTACTCGATGGTCAAGCCCGGCACGCCGATCTACATCCTGCCATAAGCCATGAAAAAGGGGCCCCGGGGGGCCCCTGATCTGCGCGAACTGACCCGGGCCTCAGGCCCCGGTCACCATCGTCCACCAGATCTTGCCACCCGGCTCCTGGAACCAGGCAAAGCCCAAACGCGTCGCCGCGGGGTCCATGATAACCACGCGTGTATCCGGTTGCTCCATCCAGGATGCCAGCGTTTCCAGCTCGGTCTCGTAGGTTTCCGAGATATTCTCACCCAGCAGCCGCCCGGTGAAGCCGCTGCGCTGCGCCCGCACCAGCGGCGAAGATCCGTCCGAGCCGAAATGCCACGGCCGGTTCTGCACCGACATGTCCCGCGCATGCGTCTCGGCGGCGGCGTTCAGGCTGGCGTCGAAGGCCACCGGCGGCAAGGCCTTGGCCGCACGCAGGGTGTTCATCGAATCCAGGAAGCGGAAGGAAACCTCGCGTCCATCGGTGATCTTGTAGACCCGCGGCAAGGGTTTGCCGTCCGCGCCGACTTGCGGAGCGCTGGTCGAGCCACAGGCTGCCAGGGTCAGGCCGACACCCGCCAGCAGGAAAATACGTCTGTTCATTCTGTCCACCGGTTCAAAGCCGACTGCCGCGGCTGTTCTGCCTCTCCTTAGCGGAAGCGTGCGGCAGGTTCAAACAGGCTTCTGCTTTTCGGCGTTTGGCGACACACTTTTGCCAAACGCCAGGTTCTGACAGGTGTTTGATTTGCGACTTCGCCAGAAAGCAGCTATACGGTCGGAAAACAGGGTCTTGAAGGAGTCTATGCCATGGCGAACGGTCGACTTAACCGTCGCGCGGTTCTGGGTGGGGCAGTCGGTGTCGCCGGTCTGGCGGCATTGCCGGCTTTCGCGCAGGACAGCAGCACCGAATTCACGCAACCTGCCTCTGCCACGGTGCGCAACAACATCTCCAGCTTCCGCATGCTGCAGTGGCAGGACTACTTCGAGAACACCCGGAAAGGTGCGATCCTGGTGGACATCACCTCGCGCGCCCTGCACTTCTGGTCGGAAGACCAGTCGATCTACCGGCTGTTCCCCACCTCGGTCCCGCTGTCCGAGGATCTGACCCGCCGCGGCAAGACCTCGGTCGTGCAGAAGGTCGTGAACCCAAGCTGGCGTCCGACCCCCGCCATGAAAGAGCGGAACCCCGAATGGCCTGACGTGGTCGAAGGCGGTGCCCCCGACAACCCGCTTGGCAGCCGGGCGCTGTACCTTAGCTGGACCTACTACCGTATCCACGGCACGCACGACACCCGCAAGATCGGCCGAAAGTCGTCGAACGGCTGCGTGGGCCTTTACAACGAGAACATCGAAGAGCTGTTCGAATATGCCGTCGTCGGGACCCAGGTCTTGCTGATCTGACGTCCAGGAACCGCCGAAAAGATCGGACCGCGCGGCTTACACGCCTCGCGGTCTTTCTTTATCGCTGGTCATCGTCGCCGAACCAAGCGGGCGGCGTGGTGTCAATCTGGCCCGAACAGGCGGCGTCGACACAGCGCGCAAGGCTCGCAAAGTGGAAATCCTTGCCCACTGCTGGCGGGCCGTAATGCGCGTATTTTCCCGAGTTGGTGGCGATGGTCCGAACTGATGCCGGCACGACAGGCTCGCCGATGAAACACCAGCAGGTGTCGTTCAGCACCTGCCCGCCGAAGGTCCGGATGGTGTCGATAAGCCCTGCCGACTTTGCCCGCGCATGGACATCCCGGCCGCAAGTGACGATCAGCCGAACCCCGTCCGCAATCCGCCGCCCCTCACATAGCTGCGCCAAAGCCGCGATTTCGGTCAGCGAGAAATGCGGATTGCCCAGCGACACCATGTCCACATCCGCAGTGCGCGCGATGTTCAGCTCGCCCCAAGTCTCGGCAAGGTCGTGCAGCGTCACCGACACGACCCGGACCTCGGCACCCAGAACCGCGTCGGCGGTTGACGCTTCCGGCGTGATGCCCAGCACATGAAACATCGGCGCGGCCGAGGTGGTGGCAAAGGCTGCCCCGAAGGCTTTCAGGTCGTCAAGGCTGACGGCATGCCCCTCCAGCCCGCAGATCAGCGGGATCTCGTTCGTTGCTATCTTGCCGATGTGATAGCCCAGCAGCGGAAAGAACAGATCGTCCAGATCGCTTAGGGGCGGCAGATCAAGCCGGATCGTGGCGCGACGACCCTCGTCAAGATAGCAGTCCGCCGCCGGCGCGCGCCCGGTAAGGGCAACCAGAATATCCAGATAATCCGGATACTTCAGCGTCCGCGCGCCCAGCACCGAATTGGCGAACACAACCGCGTTCGACTCGCCCCAGGCGATGTTCTGCCCGGCCTTCGGGGCGGGGTCCAGAAGGTAGGGCGCGCAGGTATAGGTCGGCTTCGCGCCCATTTCGACATAGGCATCGGCGAGGGCGTCCGAAGCCTCACCCAGCACCTCCGGCACCCCCAAAGCCCGCCATTGCCGCCGGTCGACGCAGATCGCGTTCATCGTCGTCGGCACCCGGACCCTTGCTCCAAGGTCGCACAGCCGCCTGGCAAACTGCAGACCGGCGGGGCCTTGGTAGAAGACGCCGTCCAGATGCGCCATGTCCACGTCGATCAGCGCCGTAGCGCCCTCGATCCGGGCGGTCTGCAACACGATCCGCATCGCGATCTTCGCCGCTTCGCCGAACTCTCCCGTCAGAAACCAGCGGTCAAGATCGCTCAACATGATGTCCGCCGGATCGGGTTCTGGCAGGACAAAGCTCGGGGTCACCGCGGTGCGGATGTCGGTCGAGTGGATCGTGTCACCGTCGATCCGGGCAAAGCGGGCGTCAGATAGAGCTGCAAATCCGGCCTCGTCCATTTGCAACACCGGGATACCACGCTGGAACAGCTCTCCGGCGATCAGGACGCCCAGCGTCAGGATCGTCTCCTTGTGCCGGAACACCAGCGCCGCCGGGGCGTGGCCGTTCATCAAGAGCTCGAAGATCACCAGACTGCCGGAACAGGACCCCCGCCCGCTGGGGATGCACAGGACCTTCCCGGCAACGGACTGCCCGCACAGCGGATGATGGACGTCGATGACCCGCCCGGTTGTGGCATCGACCCCGCCCATGAAGCTGAGGCCAGTCTCGGCATGCAGGACCTCACCGCTTGCCTGCCCCGCGATCAGGGCCGTACCGTTCAGAACCAAAGCCGTCATCCCGTCGCCCCCACGCCCCGATCAAGGCTTCCGACAAAGGTTAAGACCACACTAACGCGGCAAGGCAAGCCCTTGAAATCATTGCATCGGAAAACCTGCCCACGCGCGGGCACCTTATCCCTTCCGAGGCAGCCACCCTCCAAGGTTCTCCTCGATCACCGCGACCAGCGCCTCGATATGGGGGGCGTCATCGTTCAGGCAGGGGATATAGGTGAAGCTCTCTCCACCCGCGTGTTCAAAGGCCTCCCGGATCTCCCCGTTGATCTCCTCCAGCGTCTCGATGCAGTCGGCACTGAAAGCCGGGGCCATCACCGCGATCCGCTTCTTCCCCGCCTTCGCCAGCTCCGCCACATGCTCGACCGTGTAGGGTTTCAGCCACTCCTCACGCCCGAAGACCGACTGGAAGGTGGTGTCGATCGACCCCTTCTCCCACCCCAACCGTTCCCGGAGCAACCGCGAGGTCTTGGCGCACTGGCAGTGATAGGGATCGCCCTCCATCAGGTAGCGTTTCGGCATCCCGTGGTAGCTTGCCACCAGCACGTCAGGCCGATGGTTCAGCCCCGCATAGGCCGCCTCGACCGACTTCGCCAGCGCGTCGATATAGAGGGGATGGTCGAAATACTCCGCCACGGTCCGCACCGCCGGCTGCCGCTTTTCCTTCATCAGCGCGCGGAAGAACTGGTCGTTCGCGGTGGCCGAGGTCGCCCCGGCGTAGTGGGGGTAGAGGGGGAAGAACAGCACCTTCTCGCACCCTGCCGCGACCATCGCCTTGACCTTCTCGTCGGTCGAGGGGTTGCCGTAGCGCATGCAGAAGTCGACCATCACCTCTGCCCCGTGCCGCTCGGCCATCAACTCGGCAATCGCGGCGGTCTGGGCCTTGGTGATCGTCAGCAGCGGGCTTTCGTTCAGCTCTTCGTTCCAGATCAGCTTGTAGTTCGCCCCAGAAGTGAAGGGCCGTTTGGTCAGGATGATCAGCTGCAGAAGTGGCTGCCACTTCCAGCTTGGAATGTCGACGACCCGCTTGTCCGACAGAAACTCGTTCAGATAGCGCCGCATCGACCAGTAGTCGTAGGCGTCGGGCGTGCCGAGGTTGGCCAGAAGCACCCCGATCTTTGCCTTGCGGACCACAGGATGATCGGCAGGGGCGTGGGCGAGGCGGCCTTGGCCGGGGGTCACATCGGTCCCTGTCGCTGCTCCGGTCCGGGCATCCAGCATGTCGGTTCTTCCTATAGGTTCAGCGCGGGACATAAGGGTTGGGTCGGCAGCGTCAACCGTCTTTGGGCAAGGGGGCCTCGGGCACACCCAGCGCATCTGCCAGCCTTGCCTTGGCCGAACCCGGACGCAAGGGCTGCTGCTGGCTTTCGTGCGGAGCCCAGCCGGTCAGGAACACAAGCTCGGCAGTGGCGGGCAAGCGACCTGCCGTGGTGGCGAAATTTTCGGCATAGACCGCGCCTGCCGCTGCAAGGACGCCCCGCCCGGTAAAGCGGCGCAAACGGCCCGCAAGTGCGTTCGTCTCGCCCGAGGCGCGGAGGTCGGACAATAGCGCGCGGAAGTCTTGATACTCGACGGTCTGCGCCAGGCTGTCTGCCACCGGCAAGGCAAAGCCCGCCCGCTGCATCAGCCCGCCCAGGTCGCGGATCTCGCCCATCGGCAGGACCCGGGGTGACAGGCCTCCGGTCACCCGGGCCTCGGCTTCGGCCAGAGCGGCACGGAGTTCGTGCAGACTGCGCCCCCCGGGCAGGACCGCGATCATCAGCCCGTCTGGCTGCAGGGCCCTCCGGCATTGCACTAGCTGGCCCAGAGGGTCGTTCGCCCAATGGAGCGCCATCGCATGCACCACCAGATCATGCGATCCTGGGGCAAGGGACAGCACCTCGTCATCCGGCACCTGCAGCGCATCGGGATGCAAATCCCGCCATATTGCGGGAAAACCGCTGACTACGGCGGGTGCCGTAAACGTTCTGTTAACCTCACTGAGTCTTTCCTGAAGGTCGGCAAGGACAATGCGATGCAGGAACATCGCCGCGTCATGGCCGGGAAGATGCCGGGCACGGGCGCGGTGGCGGGCAAGCGCCTCTTGGTCGGTCAGGATCGGCGGCTGGGTCATCGGCGGGACATTAGGAGGGCGGAATGGGAATGCAAGGCGCGCTGCAACTTCTGTACCCGCCGCAGTGCATTTCCTGCTCGGCCCCAGTGCAGTCCGACTTCGGCCTGTGCGCCGATTGCTGGCGCGAGACACCGTTCATCTCGGGCCTGGTCTGCGACCAATGCGGAGTGCCCTTGCCAGGGGAAAACGGTGAGGAACGGGCGCTGTGTGACGATTGCATGTCCCTTGCCCGGCCCTGGGACAGGGGGCGCGCCGCGCTGATGTATGCCGGAAACGGTCGCAACCTTGTGCTGGCCCTGAAACACGGCGACCGGATGGATCTTGCGCGCCCGGCCGCGGGCTGGATGACCAAGGCCGCCCACCCTATTCTGACACCGGGCATGCTGGTCGTGCCAGTTCCGTTGCACTGGATGCGGCTTTTCCGGCGGCGCTACAATCAGGCGGCGCTTCTGTCGCGGGCCATCGCGCGGTCGGCGGGGCTGGAGCATTGCCCGGATGCGCTGGTCCGCAAACATTCGACCGGCAATCAGGACGGCAAGACCCGGGAAGCGCGATTTCTCAATCTTGTCGGTGCCTTCACCGTTCCGAAGGGTCGCGAGGCTCGGGTCCGCGACCGCGACATCCTGCTGGTGGACGATGTGATGACCTCGGGCGCGACCTTTGCGGCGGCAACCGAGGCGCTTTTTTCGGCAGGCGCGCGTTCGGTGTCGGTTCTGGGTCTGGCGCGCGTTGCGAAAGACGGGTGAACCCTTATATTCGGGCGCGAAAGAGGTGCCCAATGCGTCCCGTCGAAATCTACACCACGCCGATCTGCCCCTATTGCGCCATGGCCAAGCGGCTGTTGCAGAAGAAAGGCGTCGCGTATTCCGAGATCGACGTCAGCCGCGACCCCACCTTGCGCGCGGCGATGGTGCAGCGCGCGAACGGGCGGCGTACCGTGCCGCAGATCTTCATCGGCGGCACCCATGTTGGCGGCTGCGACGAACTGCACGACCTTGACCATGCGGGCAAGCTTGACCCGATGCTGGCCGGGTGATGCGGGCCGGGCTGGTCCAGCTGACCGTAACCGACGATCCGGTCGCCAATCTGCCGGTAACTGTCGACCTCGTCCGTCAGGCCGTCGCAGCGGGGGCCGGATTTGTCCTGACGCCTGAACTCACGAACGGGTTATCCTCAAGCCGGTCCCATCAGCGCGCCGTCTTCCGACATGAGGAGGCGGACGAGACGCTTGCCACCCTTCAGTCCGAAGCCAAGGCCGCCGGCATCTGGCTCTTGATCGGCTCGCTTGGGCTGCTGACCCATGATGCCGATGGCCGCTTTGCCAACCGCAGCTTCCTGATCGCGCCCGATGGCAGCGTGGCCGCGCGATATGACAAGATCCACATGTTCGACGTCAATGTCTCGGCGACCGAGGTCTACCGGGAAAGCGAGGGCTATCGTCCTGGCTCGAAGGCGGTGGTCGCAGAGACACCCTTCGCAAAGATCGGGATGACGGTCTGCTATGACGTGCGGTTTCCCGCGCTTTACCGGCGGCTGGCGCAGGGCGGGGCAGAGGTCATCACAGTGCCTGCCGCCTTCAACCACATCACCGGGGCTGCGCACTGGGAGACGCTGCTGCGTGCCCGCGCCATCGAGACGGGCTGTTTCGTCGTGGCCCCGGCACAGACCGGGTTTCATCCCGAAACCAACGGCAAGGGCCGCCGGACCCATGGCCATTCGCTGGCCATCGCGCCCTGGGGCGAGGTGCTGGCAGATGCCGGGACCGATCCCGGCGTGACGTTGGTCGACCTAGACCTTACCCGCGTCGCTGAGGCCCGAGGCCGGGTGCCGTCCTTGTCGCATGACCGGGGCTTTGACGGACCATGAGCGGTGAAAAGGCGGATGACATCGCGGTCGCACTGTTCGGCGAACTTTTCATGGCCGACCAGCTTGCGCGAAACCGGATCTCGAAGGTCCTGCCCAAGGGGATGGAGCTGTCGCATTTTTCCGTCCTGAACCACCTGGCACGGATCAATGACGAACGCACTCCGGCACAACTGGCGCGGTCGTTCCACGTGACCCGGGGTGCCATGACCAACACGCTGACCAAGCTCGAATGGGCTGGCCATGTCCACATCCGCCCGGATTGGGAGGACGCCCGGCAGAAGTTCGTGGCAATCAGTCCCAGCGGTCGGGCCGCGCGTGACGGAGCCGTCGCCAGCGTGGTGCCGCTGATCGCCGAGGTGGTCCAGTCCATCGGGCCCGACAAGGTTCGCGCGCTTCTGTCGGTCCTGCGCGAGTTGCGCGTCAGTCTTGAAGGTGACGGCGGCTGACCGGCCCGGAGGACGGTGTTGTCCCAAATGCCATAGGCGGCACCGTTTGCGCTGCGCAACCCCCGAAGCCCCTTGCCCTGCGTGCTGGATGTTCGCATAGACTGTGCCGACACCTCGGGTCTGGTCACCATGCACAATTCGCCTCGTTGCCTGCTTGCTTTCCTTGCCGCCAGCACGGCGCTCTCCCTTGCGCCCGCCTTTGCGGAAGGCACGGGCACGCTGAACATCAACGGTGCGACCGGCCTGATCGACATGCCGTCGGGCGAGACCCAGAAGGACGCGACCTTTTCATTCAGCACCCTAGTCGTGGGGCCGATCACTCGTGCCACGCTCAGCTTTCAGGTCAGTGAACGGCTGTCAGGGTCGTTCCGTTTCCAGGCCTGGCGCGACTGGGACACGCTGATCCCGGGCGACGCAAAAGAGTCCGACCGCAGCATGGACTTGCGCTACCAGGTTCTGAAGGAAGGCAAATATGTACCGGCCCTCACCATCGGCCTGATCGATTTTACCGGGCAGGGATTGTTCTCTTCGGAATACATCGCGGCGACGAAGAATCTCGGCGACCGGCTGAAGGTGACGGGGGGCCTTGGCTGGGGTCGGCTTGGCAGCGACGGCGGGATCGGCGCGCCCTTTGGCGACCGCCCGGCGGTCAGCCCTACCGGCACGCCGAATGCCGACCAGTGGTTCCGGGGCGAAGCCGCGCCCTTTGCCGGGGTCGAATACAAGATCAGCGACAACTGGACGTTCAAGGGCGAATATTCCTCGGACGCCTATCTGCTGGAAGATGGCACGCGCGGCCTGATCGACCGCGCCAGCCCGTTCAACTTTGGCTTCGAATACCAGCGCAATGCCAACATGCGCTTCGGGATCTATTCGCTTTACGGCTCGGAAGTCGGGCTGACCTTTCATTTGATCCTGGACCCGAAAAGCCGGATGTCGGGCGGGGTGACGGGTGCAGCCCCGGTGCCAGTCTTGGCTCGGCCTGCGCGGTCTGCCGATCCGGACGCCTATGACGGCGGATGGGTCACGCAACCCGATGCCGGACCGATCCTGCGCAAGAACCTTGCCAAGCGGCTGGCTGCCGATGGGATCGCTGTCGAGGACATCGCCTACACGGCGACCACGGTGCAGGTCCGCATCCGCAACGGCCGGATCGACGCCGGCTCGCAGGCCGTGGGTCGGACTGCGCGCGCGCTGAGCCATGTCATGCCCGCCTCGGTCGAGGTGTTCGAGATCGTCCCCGTGGTCAACGGAATTGGTGCCTCGAAGATCACCATCCGCCGAAGCGATCTGGAGGGGCTGGAATATACCGCCGACAACGCTTCGCTGCTGCGCGAACGCGTCACGGTGACCGATGCCGGGCCGGTTCCGGCCTATGCGATTGGCGACGAAGCGCTCTACCCGAAGTTCACCTGGAGTCTGCGTCCCGCCCTGCGCTTTTCCGAGCCCCTGAAGGGCGACATTGGCCTGCGGCTTTCGGCGACCTACGACATCGCGCCAGGGCTGATCCTGTCTGGGTCGATCTACACGCAGATCGCCAGCAACACCGACCTTGGCACGCCGTCGACATCGCCGCTGCAGCATGTCCGCACAGACGCTTCGCGCTATACCGAGTCCGGCAATCCGACGCTGGAGAGGCTGACCTTCGCTTGGTACGGCCGCCCCGCGCCGGATGTCTATTCGCGCCTGACCGTGGGCTATCTGGAACGGATGCATGCGGGCGTGTCGGGGGAAGTCCTGTGGAAGCCGGTGGACAGCCAGCTCGCCCTCGGGGCCGAGATCAACTACACTCTCCAGCGCAATACAGATGGCGGCCTTGGCTTTGACGAATACAATTATGACGTCGTGACGGGATATGTCTCGGCCTACTACGACTTTGGCAACGGCTTTCTTGGTCAGGTCGATGTCGGCAAGTATCTTGCGGGCGATGTCGGTGCGACGATCTCGGTTGACCGTGTCTTTGCGAACGGCTGGCGGGTTGGAGCCTTCGCGACCGTCACCGACGTCAGTGCCGCCGATTTCGGCGAGACCGGGTTCGACAAGGGTATCCGCTTTACCATCCCGCTCAACTGGGCCCTCGGCACCGAGACGCGCCGGGGCTTTGGCGTGACGATGCGGCCCGGAACCGGCGACGGCGGGGCGCGGGTCGACGTTGATGGACGGCTCTACGAATCGATCCGAGACTACCACACCGATGGCCTAGACCCTGACTGGGGAAGGGTCTGGCGGTGAAGTTGCAAGCGTGTCTGGCGTCGGCGGCCATTGGCCTGGCCCTTCTTGCGGGCTGCGGCAACGACACGGGTTCAACCAACCCGGTCGCTTCGGCGGTTGGCCAGATGGCCAAGGCAAGCCTTGCCAAGGGTAAGGGCGACAAGGCCGCGACCAGCGCCGCAACGGCCCCTACCAGCCGTCAGGATCTGGCAGCCTTCGGCAAGCCGATCCTGCGGGTCCGGTCGGAACGGCTGGGGCAGGATGGGTTCCTGACCATTGCCGACGCAAAGGCAAATGTCGTTACCTGGACCGCACAGGGTCAGGCAACTTTTTCCCTGCGCGACGGCATCCTGATCCAGACCCGCGGCCTTGCCGCCGACCTGATGTCGGCCGAAGCCCCGTCATTGGAGCAACTGAAGTCCGGAGCCAGCTACCCTCGTGTCTACTTCTTCCTTGGCCAAGATGACCGGGGCACGCGGCGGACCTATGCCTGCGTGGCCTCGGTCGTTGGGCGCGAGAAGATCACGGTTCTGGACAGGACCCATACCGTCACCCATGTCTCGGAACGGTGCTCACGCCCGAACAGCCAAGTGACGAACGACTTCTGGATTGAAGGCAAGACGATTCGGAAATCGCGGCAATGGGCAAGCAGCCGGATCAGCTATGTCGAGTTCGAACAGGTCATTGACTGAACGTTAAGCCTATTCGCCTGCCCCTGGCCGCTTTGAACTACGCGAATATGATGCAAAATTCGCTCATACTGGGGTAATCTGTGGACAGGCGCCGATCAATGGCTGCGAGTCGCGGCCCTGATTCCGTAGATTGGACGCTGGAAGAAACGCCGATGAGGCCCGCATGAAAACCCTGATCGCATCAGTGCTTCTGGCGGCCTGCCTTGCGACCTCGTCGCAGGCCGGGGGGCCCGTGGTGGTGGTTGAAGAACCCGCGCCGGAAGTCGGAGAGGGGTCTGCGTCCAGCAAGGGACTTTTGCCCTGGCTGATCGTTCCCCTTGTCGTTTGCGTCGTCTTCTGCGGGCAGGAAGACCCCTGAAGCCCTCCCCAAAGGCACGGCAGCTTTTTCAGTAGTCGCGCTGCAGATAGACGCCGATCCCGGTTTTTCCGTCCGTGCCAAGACGCCCCTTGACCGTCAGCCCCTCGCGCAGGTCGAGGTTCAGGTTGATCCGGCTCTTGCCCTCCTGATCGACCTCGATCTCGGTATAGACATTGTCCGAGATGTATTTCCCCGCCTTCAGTGCTGCACTCCCGTTTTGGGCCGTGGTCACGTCCAGATCGTCCAGCCCGAAATTGCGTCTCAGATTGCCCACCAGTCCCACGCCGCCTCGGCCAGCCAGAACTGCAACGGCATTGGCCAGCTGTGCTGCCTGCAGCGCCGAGATCTTGTCGATTGCCCGCCCGAACAGCAGACGCGCCAGCACTTCCTCTTGCGGCAGGTCGGGGGAGGAGGTGAACCTGACCACCGGATCATCAGCGGGGCCTTCAACGGTCACCATGCTGGTGATCCCGTCGCTTTGGGTGTCAGCGGCAATGCTGATCTGCGGCACAAGACTGCCCTCCAGCACAAGGTCGGCCCGCGACAGCACCAGACGGCGGCCCAGAATGTCGATCCGCCCCCGGATCAGGCTGAACCCGCCCGCTGGCCGGACATCCGCCGTGGTGCCCAATAGACGCAGCTCGCCCCCGAGTTCGGCATCAATGCCCCGGCCCCGAATGAAGACCCGCGCCGGGGCCGATATCGTCACGTCCAGTCCGATGGCCCGCCCCGACCGCGACGACGCCCCGGCCCCCGCCGAGATCGCGGCCAGAAGTCCCGCCTTCCGCCGCGTTTCGCGCACCGGCGCGCTGTCGCGGACATGCCGGATGTTCAAGAGTTCGGTTGCCGAGCTGAAGCCCGAGGCCGGGACCCGGACCTCGGTCTCGCCCAGTTGCAGCGCCCCGGACAGGGTCGCCCCGCCGATCAGCGGACCGCGAAGGGCAAGGCTGCCGCTGACCCGCGTCTCGTAAAGCTCGGGGTCATAAAGCCGCAGCCCATCGAGGGAGATCGACAGGTCCGCCTCTTGCCGCCGGTCCAACCGGATTGGCCCGTCAACCCGCAGCCTGCCACCCGATGACAGGCCCGAGGTCGCCGACAGCTGCAGTGTCCCTGAGCTCAACTGACCGATGGCCTGCACATCCTGCAACGAAAGGCCAAGGTCCGGATCGGCGATCCGCCCGTTCGACAGGGTGATCCGCCCTGACAGGGACCGCAGTGCAAGGGGCCCCAAAAGCCGCAAGTCATACCCGACGCGGCCCGAAACCGACCTCGGCGAAATCAGCAGGTTTGCCAGCCCAGCCTCACCCGACCCCGCAATCGCCAGATCGGCCGCGCGGAAATCGTTCGTGACCGTCCCGCTGACCCTGGCCGCGATCTGGCCGGGGCCGGTGCCGCGCAGGTCCAGCCGATAGCCCCGGCTGTCCTGCGTCGCGGTCCCCGCAATCGTCAGCGGGCCCGAGATGTCCGGCACGATCAGCCCCAGGTTCGCCAGCCGTGCATCCAGGTCGATTTTCCGGACCGCGCCGTTGATCTCACCCGTCGCAGTGGCCTGCAACTGCGGGTTCTGCACCCGGGCCGAGCGTACCTGAATGATGCCGTCCTTCAGTCCAAGATCCATCTCCAGCTGGCTTTGCCCGGCCAGAAGGCGGTCCGCCTCGCGGTTGCTGATCCGCAGCGACCGCCCCAGACCTTTCAGGGTGATGCGGCCATCCTGCGGAAGGCCGGCAAAGGTTGCGTCCAGCGTAACCGCCCCGCCAAAGCCCGGACCCAGCACCGACAGGTCGGACAGGCTGAGCGTCCCCGACAGGTCCGACCCTTGCGACGACAGCTTGCCGCTGGCTTGGGCCAAAAGCCCGTCCGCAGCCAGATCGAGCGACCGCAGGACCGTGCCCGTCTCATCCCGCCGGACCGATGCTTTCACACTGGAAGTCCCTGCCAGAAGCCGGTCAAGCTCGGCTTGACCCAGGGCAAGCCCGGTTCCGTCAAACGTCATTTCGGTATCGAAGAAACCCGACAAACGGCTGGCAGAGCCTGCGATCTCCAGCCGCCCCGCACCGCCCAGGCTGCGCCCGGCAAGTCTGGAAAACCGTTTGAAATCAGTAGCCTCCACCACCAAACGACCGCTGGTCAGAAGGGCCTTGTCCAGACCCTCGATCTGCACGGCCCCGGACCCGGTCAGGCCCGCGCCGGAAAGCTGGATATCGGACAGATGCAGCGCACCCGCACCCTCGAGAAAATTCAACCGGAACGACCCGGCAAGATCGCTTCCCAGTGCCTCGGCCAGGGCCGGGTCCGTCGGGGCCAGTCCACTCGCCTTCCCCTTCACCGCGCCACCAAAGCCGATCCCGGCAGAACTGCGGCCAATCCGTCCCGACCCCTCGACCTCAAGCCGTGCGATCTTCAGGTCAGCACGGTCCAGCCCCTCGACAGTCACCGCACCCGACCAGCTGTCCGCATCTCCTTGCGCAGAGGTCAGCCGGAACACCGCCCGACCGATCCGGGTGTCTTCTGCAAAGGGCAGGGCGACTGGCGAACCGTCTGGCGCGGCCATGGTGCCCGCGACATCAACTCTCTCTGGCAGACCATCTGCCGCGATCTCTGCACTGCCAGTCAGCGCCAGCGACCGCGCGGCCAGATCGAAGCGGTCGATCACCACCCGCCCCGCCCGGCTGCGCCATGCGTCCAGCTGAAGGCCAACCTCCGTCCCGAAGAAATCCACAAGGTCAGGGGCCAGAATCGGGGCGAGGTTCCCCGTCACATCCGCGCCAAGGCGAAAGCCATCATCTTCGCCCCGCAAGGTCACCCGGCCTTGCAGACGCTCGTCTCCATCGGTCGAGAGGTTTATATCGGCGGCATAGTTGTCGATCGGCCCCTGGCCCGCGACCTCAAGCCGTGCTGCGGGGCCACTCGGTATGTCGAGAATGCCGACGACTAGCCCGCCTGCCGCCTCTTCCGCGACCAAGGACAGGTTCAGCTCGCGGGTCGCGTTTGCATAGGACGCATCCAGCCGAATCTCGCCCGTCGGTCCATCGCCCGTGCGGATCAGGTCAAGAATTGCCTGCCCCTGACCCCCCGCCAGTTGCAAAGACGCCGTCAGCGTGCCGGTCACGGCTTCACCTAAAACCGCGGGGCCAAGTTCGATCCGCTCGGCGGCGACGCGGTCGATGCTGATCGAGACCGGCAACTCGGGCAGGCTGAAACCCGAAGCCTCAGGCGACGGCGCATCCGACTGCGCGGTGACTGGCGGACGGACGACGATGATCTCTGCGGCAGAAAGCTCGCCAACTTCAACCACACCGGACAGGAGGGCGGACCGGCTCCAGTCCAGCACCACGCCGTTCAGCGTGATCCAGACGCCTTGATCATCGGCAATGGTGATCTGCTCCACAGTGGCTTGCGACGACAGCGCCCCGGCAAACCCGGTCACGGTCACTTGTCGGCCAGCGCTGGACAGCGTGTCCTCCAGAAAGGCCGTCAAATAGTCACGGTCGTCCACTTGCGCCCCGGCGGGACCGGCAAGCAGGCAGGCGGCGATGACCAGCGCGCGCCGCATCAGAACGACTGCCCGAGGCCGACGTAGAACTGCACCCCGTTGCCGGTCGTGCCGCTGATTGGCGCGGCCACGTCAAACCGGATCGGGCCAAGGCCCGTGTCATAGCGCAACCCCAGCCCCGCACCGGCATGGCTATCCGTCAAGGCCCCGCTGAACCCGTCGATCCCTATGCTGCCCCAGTCGACGAACCCCACCACGCCCAGCTTGTCACTGACCTTGGCGCGCAATTCCAGCGACCCGGCCAGGAAATACCTGCCGCCGATCAGGAACTGCGGACCAAAGCCGCGCGTTACTGCGACGCCCAGCGACCGATAGGGCTGCCCCCGCACGGTGCCGCCACCGCCCGACAGGAAGAGATCGTCACGCGGTGTTTCCAGCAGGCCCGAGCCCAGCACCGCCCCCGCTTGCACCCGCGCAGCAAAGACCAGTCGACCGGGCGCTCCCACACTGCGGAAGCCCCGGGCATCTACCGTCGTCCGCAGGCCCGAGCCAGTGGTCCCGAAACCGGCAAAGGGTTTGGCGGTTGCGTCCAGATAGAAGCCCGTGGTCGGGTTGTTCGCGACGTCGCGCCTGTCCCAGGTCGCGCCGATAGGCAGCGACAGGTTGCGGAAGGTGAAGGCCCCGCCGGGATCGCGGCCGTCCTGATAGTCATAGGTCAGCCCGACCCGTGCGGTCAGCTGTTCGGAAAACACATGGCTGAAGCGTAAACCAAAGCTGAACGTATCCAGCGTGTAGTCGATCTCGTCTTCATGCGAGTAGCTGAGGATCAGTCCCGCTGTGGTGTCGGGCGAAAGCGTTGCTGGCCGGTCCAGCGTCACCTCCAGCCCATAGTCGATGCCGCTTTGACCCGACCCGATATTGGTGACATCCCCCTTCACGCCCAGCCGTTCCCCGCCGCCCAAAAGGTTGCGGTGCAGCCATTCTGCCGACAGCGAAACGCCATCCAGGCTTGCGACCTCGACCCCGAGCGAGTAGCGCCTTGGTTTCTGTTCGACCACCGTTGCCGTCGTGCCCAGAAGGTCCGGCGCGGTGATCGCGTCGTCTTCGGTCAGCGCAACCGAGGCGAAGATGCCAGTCCGCCGCAGCCGTGTTTCCGCCCGGCGCAATTCCGTTTCACTGAAGGTCTCACCCTCGGGGAGCCCGGCGATCTTGCGAATGCGGCGTTCGCGCATCCGCTCGGCCCCCACGATCTCCATCCGGCCAAAACGCAGGCGCGGCCCCGGGTCCAGCCGCACATCGGCATCGATTCGCTGCGCCGCGTGATCTGCCAGCACTTCGTCGGCTGCGACAAAGGCCTTGGCATGACCTGCCTCGCGCCAAGCAGAAATTGCCACGTTCACCGCAGACCGCACGGCACCACTTTCGGCCACGGCGCCACGCCGAAAGCCTGCAGGCAGTTCGGTCCCATTTGCCAAAGGCGCCACCTGTGCCTGACCAAAGCGGAACGCCGGGCCGGGGTCGACATCGACACGGATGGCGGACATCGCGCGGGGAGCTTCCAGCGCCGGAATTGCCGCGGCTTCGCGCCCGTCGATACGGATGCGGATGTCGACCGAATAGTAGCCCTTGGCATAAAGTGCCGCCAGAATCCGCGCATAGTCGGACCGTGCGGCTGCCAGCAGATCCTGCGGATCGGTCTGCCCCTGCGCCTGCAGCGACCGGATCATCGAGGCCTCGCGCACCGCCTTTGTCAGGTATTCGGACCCACCCGCGACCACGATGTCAAACCGGTCCAGCGCCTGCGCCGGTGCGGCGCCCAAGGCGATGATCACAGCCGCGACAAGCGCCCGGACATTCAGCTTTTCCGGACCGGCGGCCATGTAGACAAACCTCATCTGCAGCACTTTTCCTGCACTATCGCAGCTTGTCTCTACGCGGGCAACCAAGGGCGCGGCGCGTGGGCAAACTTGTGAACCGCCCTGACGGTTCCAAGTCGGCTTCGTAGCGGCACAAGATAGCCCGTCATCCCGTTGTGACAGGGTCGTGGCAAGGCTTCCGAAGAACTGGAGATTCCTGCCATGACCGACACCAACTACGACCTTGAAGAAGCCTACCAGATCAACGGACCGGACGAAGCGCGCCGCATGTATGGCGATTGGGCACCCACCTATGACGCAGGTTTCGGCGCGGCATGGGGCTACATTGCCCCGCGCGAGATCGCGGCGATCCTGAAAGGCGAAGTCACTCCCGACGCGGAAATCCTCGACATCGGCGCTGGCACCGGCCTCGTGGCCGAAAACCTGCGCGGGCTGACGGTTGACGCGCTGGACATCACGCCCGAGATGCTGGACATCGCCCGTCCCAAGGGTCTGTACCGCACTCTGATGCTGGGCGATCTGACCAAGACCCTCGATATCCCCGACGAAAGCTATGACGCGGTGATCAGCTGCGGCACCTTCACCCACGGCCATGTCGGGCCGGTGTGTTTCCCGGAACTCCTCCGCATCACCCGATCCGGCGCGGTCTTCGCCTGCGGCACGATCGGCCCGGTGCTGGATGGGGCGGGCTTCGGCTCGGAACTGGCGCGCATGGTTGCCCATGGCAAGATCAGCCCCGTCGCCTGGCGCGACATCCCGATCTACGAGGGGGCCGAGCATCCGCACAAGGACGACCGCGGGCTGGTGATGGTGTTCCGCAAACTCTGACGCTTTCGCTTGCAGACTCGGGCGCGTCGTCCTATATGCGCTTCAACAGCTGCTTCCGGGTCCAAACCTGAAGCTACCGAAAGTCACGGGCGGGCCGCTGGGTCCGCCTTTTTGTTTCTGGAATGCCATGTCCGATCTGATTGCGAAAACTGCCATCGACCGCCGCCTTGCCGACATCGTCGGCCCGGTGATCGAAGGGCTGGGGTTCGAACTGGTCCGCATTCGCCTGATGGGCGGCAAGACGCGCATCCTTCAGATCATGGCTGACCGGCCTGATGGCGGGATTGGCGTCGATGAATGCGGTGACATCTCGACTGCCGTTTCCGCTGTCCTGGACGTCGAGGACCCGCTGGAAGACAACTACGTCCTTGAAGTCTCCTCTCCCGGCATCGACCGGCCGCTGACCCGGCTGAAGGATTTCGAGATGTGGAAGGGCTGGGAAGCCCGGGTCGAGACGACCGAGCTGATCGACGGCCGCCGCCGCTTCAAGGGCGGGCTGGCAGGGGTCGAGGGCGATGAAGTTCTGATCACTCTCGATGAGGATGGCGAGGAAGTGACCATCGGGCTCAAGTTCGACTGGCTGTCCGACGCCAAGCTGATCCTGACCGAAGAGCTGATCGCCGAAATGCTGCGCCAGAAGAAGGTGGCCGAGCCCACCGATGGCCAGTTCGACGAGATCGAAGAAATTGACGGGGACGAGGACGACGAGCCCGCCCCCGAGACGAAACACTAGGGAGAAACGCCCATGGCAATCACATCCGCCAACCAGCTGGAGCTTCTGCAGACTGCCGAAGCCGTGGCGCGCGAAAAGATGATCGACCCGGATCTGGTGATCCAGGCGATGGAGGACAGCTTGGCCCGGGCCGCCAAGTCGCGCTACGGCGCGGAAATGGACATCCGCGTCAAGATCGACCGCAAGACCGGCCGCGCGTCCTTCACCCGCGTCCGCACGGTGGTGGAAGATGAGGCCGTGGAAAACCACCACGCTCAGGTAACGGTGAAGCAGGCAAAGACCTGGCTGGCTGACCCGCAACTTGGCGACGAGATCGTGGACGAAGTGCCCCCCGTCGACCTCGGCCGGATCGCCGCGCAATCGGCAAAGCAAGTGATCCTGCAGAAGGTTCGCGAAGCCGAGCGTGATCGCCAGTTCGAGGAATTCAAGGACCGCAAAGGCACGATCATCAACGGCGCCGTCAAGCGCGAGGAATACGGCAACGTCATCGTCGACATCGGGCGCGGCGAAGGCATCCTGCGCCGGAACGAAAAGATCGGCCGCGAAGCCTACCGCATCGGCGACCGCATCCGCTGCTACATCAAGGACGTCCGGCGTGAAGCGCGCGGCCCGCAGGTCTTCCTGTCGCGCACCGACCCGCAGTTCATGGCCGAACTGTTCAAGATGGAAGTGCCAGAAATCTATGACGGCATCATCGAGATCAAGGCCGTCGCCCGCGACCCGGGTAGCCGCGCCAAGATTGCCGTCATCAGCTATGACAACTCTATCGACCCCGTCGGCGCCTGCGTCGGCATGCGCGGCAGCCGCGTGCAGGCAGTGGTGAACGAACTGCAGGGCGAAAAGATCGACATCATCCCGTGGAACCAGGACATCGCGACCTTCCTTGTGAACGCGCTGCAGCCTGCCGAAGTCTCGAAGGTCGTGTTCGACGAAGAGGCCGGGAAGATCGAAGTCGTGGTGCCGGATGAACAGCTGTCGCTGGCCATTGGCCGTCGTGGCCAGAACGTGCGTCTTGCCAGCCAGCTGACAGCGCTCGACATCGACATCCTGACCGAAGCCGAAGAATCGCAGCGTCGCCAGGCCGAATTCGCAGAACGCACCAAGCTGTTCATGGAATCGCTCGACGTTGACGAGATGATGGCCCAGCTTCTGGTTGCCGAAGGCTTCACCAACCTCGAAGAAGTCGCCTATGTTGATCTGGACGAACTTCTGTCGATCGACGGCTTCGACGAAGGCACCGCAGGCGAACTGCAGGCCCGCGCCCGCGATTATCTGGAAGCGGCCAATGCCAAGGCGATGGAAAATGCCCGTGCTCTGGGGGTCGAGGACAGCCTGGTGAACTTCGAGGGCCTGACGCCCCAGATGCTGGAAGCGCTGGCCCACGACGGCATCAAGACGCTGGAAGACTTCGCCACCTGCGCCGACTGGGAACTGGCCGGCGGTTGGACGACCGAGAATGGCCAACGCAAGAAGGACGAAGGGGTCCTCGAAAAGTTCGACATGTCGCTGGAAGAGGCGCAAACCCTGGTGATGACCGCCCGCGTGATGCTGGGTTGGGTCGACCCGACGGAACTGGAGCAGCCGGAAGAAGAAGCTGCCGAGGACGTGGAGGCCGAGGCCTGATCTCAGGCCTCGGGGTTACGCGCATGACGCGCGGCGGCCGGGAAAAGGACAGGGACGATCCGGAACGCAAGTGCATTGCGACCGGGGAAGGCCAGCCAAAGGCGGGGCTTATCCGCTTTTGCGTCGGTCCTGACGGACAGATTGTCCCCGACGTCATGGGCAAATTGCCCGGTAGGGGCGTCTACGTCTCGGCTGACCGGGCAGCGATCGAAAAGGCGGCGAAGAAGAATCTGTTCTCTCGCGCTGCCCGACAGCCGGTGAAGGTGCCGGAAGGCTTGACCGATCTGGTCGAGACGCTGGTTCTGCAGCGCACCATCGAGCTTCTGTCGATGGCGCGCAAGGCGGGAGACGCCGTCACCGGCTATGAGAAGGTGAAGGACTGGTTGGTCAAGGGAACGGCGGTGACGCTGATCCAGGCCAGCGACGGGTCGGAACGGGGCAAGACCAAGCTGCACGCGCCGGATGGCGAACGCGGCTTTATCGGCTGCCTTTCGGCTGGGGAAATCGGTTTGGCATTTGGGCGCGAACGTGCGATACACGCCGCGCTTGCCGCTGGTGGACTCAGAACTCGTGTTGTAGAGGAAGCGGCAAAACTCGCCGGTCTGCGTGGGCATCTGCCAACGCGGGCGGGCGGGGATGACGGCGGCGAGACCGCCATGAAGGATACGTAGGACGCATGAGCGATACAGACGGCAAGAAACCTCTTGGCCTCGGGGGCGCCCCCCGTTCCGGACAGGTGAAGCAAAGCTTCAGCCATGGCCGGACCAAGAGCGTCGTGGTCGAAACGAAGCGCAAGCGCGTGGTGGTTCCCACTGCCGCCCCGAAGCCAGGCACGCCTGGCGCGGGCCAGTCGGCTGCGCCCACGAACTACGGTGATCCGTCGAAGCGGCCTGCGGGCATCTCCGACGCCGAAATGGAGCGTCGTCTGACTGCCCTTCGCGCTGCCAAGGCGCGTGAGGCCGAAGATACTGCCCGTCGTGCCGAGGAAGACAAAGTCCGCGAGGAAGACCGCGCCCTTCGCCGTGCCGAGATCGAAGCGAAAGAGCGGGAGGATCGCGAGCGCGTCGAAGCCCTCCGCCTGAAGGCCGAGGAAGAGGATCGCGCTGCCAAGGCCGAGGCTGCTGCCAAGATCGCTGCTGCCGAAGCCCGCAAGGCCGATGTTCTTGGCACGCGTGCCCGCTCGACCACGCCGCCGCCTGCAGCGGCCAAACCGGCCGAGCGCGCGGCACCGGCGGCTCCGGCGGCGACCGAAGACGCACGCGGCCCGGCTTCGGCCAAGCCCGGTCTCTCACCGCGCAAGACCGACCGCGAAAAGGACGACCGTGGCGACCGTGGCGCAAAGCGTGGGACCGGCGACGAGGGCCGTCGTTCGGGCAAGCTCACACTCAGCGATGCAATCGCGGGTGAAGGTGGCCGTCAGCGCAGCCTCGCCGCGATCAAGCGCAAGCAGGAAAAAGCCCGCGCCAAGGCGCTGGGTCTGGGGCAGAAGGCCGAAAAGCAGGTGCGCGATGTGCAGCTGCCGGAAACCATCGTCGTCTCGGAACTTGCCAACCGGATGGCTGAACGCGCCGCCGACGTGGTCAAGAGCCTGATGAAGATGGGCATGATGGTCACGATGAACCAGGCCATCGACGCCGATACCGCCGAACTGGTGATCGAGGAATTCGGCCACAAGGCCGTCCGCGTTTCCGATGCCGACGTGGAGCAGGTCATCGACACCGTCAAGGACTCTGACGATACCCTGATTGCGCGCCCGGCGATCGTCACGATCATGGGCCACGTCGACCACGGCAAGACCTCGCTTCTGGACGCGATCCGCAAGACCAGCGTCGTTTCGGGCGAAGCCGGCGGGATCACCCAGCATATCGGCGCCTATCAGGTGAAGACGCCGAATGGCCAGCTGGTTACCTTCCTCGACACCCCCGGCCACGCGGCCTTCACCTCGATGCGTTCGCGCGGAGCTCAGGTGACGGATATCGTGGTGCTGGTGGTCGCGGCAGATGACGCCGTGATGCCGCAGACGATCGAAGCGATCAACCATGCCAAGGCCGCCAAGGTGCCGATGATCGTGGCGATCAACAAGATCGACAAGCATGAGGCGAACCCGCAAAAGGTCCGCACCGACCTTCTGCAGCACGAAATCGTGGTCGAAGCCATGTCTGGCGAAGTGCAGGACGTTGAAGTTTCGGCCAAGACTGGCCTCGGGCTTGACGACCTGCTGGAGGCCATCGCGCTGCAGGCTGAACTGCTGGAACTGCGGGCCAACCCGAACCGGGCGGCAAGCGGGGCCGTGATCGAAGCCAAGCTTGACGTGGGCCGGGGTCCGGTCGCGACGGTGCTGGTCCAGAACGGCACCCTGCGCAAGGGCGACATCTTCGTCGTCGGCGAGCAGTGGGGCAAGGTCCGTGCGCTGATCAACGACCAGGGCGAGACGGTGGCGGAAGCCGGCCCGTCGGTTCCGGTCGAGGTGCTGGGCCTGTCGGGAACGCCGTCAGCCGGTGACACGCTGAACGTGGTGGAAACCGAAGCCCAGGCGCGCGAGATTGCGGATTACCGGATCAAGACCGCCAAGGACAAGCGCGCCGCGGCGGGTGCTGCGACCACGCTGGAACAGCTGATGGCCAAGGCCAAGGCGGACCAGTCGGTCGCGGAACTGCCGATCCTGATCAAGGCTGACGTCCAGGGTTCTGCCGAAGCCATCGTTCAGGCGATGGAGAAGATCGGGAACGACGAAGTCCGCGTTCGCGTGCTGCATTCGGGGGTCGGGGCGATCACCGATACCGACGTCGCGCTGGCCGAGGCGTCCAAGGCCCCGATCATCGGCTTCAACGTCCGTGCCAACGCGACGGCGCGGGCTTCGGCGACCCAGAAGGGTGTGGAGCTGCGCTACTACTCGATCATATACGACCTGGTGGACGACATCAAAGCCGCCGCGTCGGGCCTTCTCAAGGCCGAGGTGCGAGAGACCTTCATCGGCTACGCGAAGATCCTGGAGGTCTTCAAGGTGTCGAACGTCGGCAAGGTTGCGGGTTGCCTCGTTACCGAGGGCGTCGCGCGCCGGTCGGCCGGGGTTCGCCTGCTGCGGGACAACGTGGTGATCCACGAGGGCACGCTGAAGACGCTGAAGCGGTTCAAGGACGAGGTGAAGGAAGTCATCTCGGGCCAGGAATGCGGCATGGCCTTCGAGAACTACGAGGACATCCGTCCGAACGATGTCATCGAGATCTTCGAGCGGGAAGAGGTGCAGCGCACGCTGGCCTGATCCGGCTGCCCGCGCGTGGGCAGCTTTCCGAGCCCAATCCTTTCAATGGGTTGGGTGTGGATGTTCAGGAAATGTTAAGAAATGCGCCGGGCCAGTGGTCCGGCGTTTTCGCATTCAGAGCCAGTCGCGCAGGATCGGGATCAGCGGCAGGTCCGCAGGCGGCATCGGGTAGTCGCGCAGGTTGCCCGGCCTGACCCAGGCGAGCTTCTGACCCTCGGTCGCGCGAACTGTGCCCTGCCACTTTCGGCAGGCAAAGAGCGGCATCAGCAGGTGGAAGTCGTCGTAAGCATGGCTTGCGAAGGTCAGGGGCGCGAGGCAGGAGGCCCAGGTGTCGATGTCGAGCTCTTCCTTCAGCTCGCGGATCAGCGCGGCTTCGGGCGTCTCGCCGGGTTCGACCTTGCCGCCGGGAAACTCCCAGAGACCGGCGAGCGACTTGCCTTCCGGCCGCTGGGCCAGAAGAACGCGACCGTCGGGGTCGATCAAGGCGGCGGCGGAGACGAGGACGATTTTCATGAGGGGCCTTTGTGAGGACCCCCGGGGGTCCAGCCCCCCGGACCCCCCGGGATATTTGGGAACAGAAGAAATCAGGAGCGGTAGTCGGCGTTGATCTCGATGTAGCGGGAGGTGAGGTCGCAGGTCCAGACCGACCGCTTCGATTTGCCGAGGCCGAGGTCGACGGCGAAGACCAGTTCCTGCGCCTGCATGTAGGACGCGCCGTCCTCTTCCCGATAGTCCGGGTTCCGCCAGCCGTTCCGCGCGACGAGAATGTCGCCGAAGCGGATGGTCAGCTTGTCCCGGTCTGCCGCTGCGCCGGATTTGCCGACGGCGGCCACGATGCGGCCCCAGTTCGGGTCCTGGCCCGCAACGGCTGTCTTCACGAGTGGCGAGTTCGCGATGGCGAAGGCGACCTTCGCCGCATCCTCATCGGTTGCTGCGCCGGTGACACGAACCTCCACCAGTTTGGTCGCACCTTCGCCGTCACGCACCACTTGCAGCGCAAGGTCGCGCATCACGCCGTGAAGCGCTGTCTCGAAGGCCTTCAAGACCGGGCCCTTCAACGGGGCGGCCGGGGATTGCCCGGTTGCGGCGATCAGAAGCGTGTCGGAGGTCGAGGTGTCGCTATCCACCGTGATCGAGTTGAAGGTCGCATCCACGTAGCGCGAGACCATCTTCTGCAACTGGGGCGCGGCAATCTTGGCGTCGGTGAAGATGTAGACCAGCATCGTCGCCATGTCGGGCGCGATCATCCCCGAGCCCTTGGCGATGCCGGAGATGTGGATCAAACCGCCCTCGCCCTGCACGGTCGCAGCAGCGCCTTTCGGGAACGTGTCGGTGGTCATGATCGCCTGGGCGGCCATTTCCACGGCATCTTCGGTCAGCGCTGCGACCAGATCGGGCACCTTTGCGGTGATCCGGTCGAATGGCAGCGGCTCACCAATGACTCCGGTCGATGAGGAAAACACGCGGCTGGCCGGAATGCCCAGGGCCGAAGCCACGG
Organism: Paracoccaceae bacterium; assembly: GCA_009773055.1. Lineage (GTDB taxonomy): Bacteria > Pseudomonadota > Alphaproteobacteria > Rhodobacterales > Rhodobacteraceae > Tabrizicola. Next base: position 36,568 of record WOUW01000004.1, on the reverse strand, counting down.
CACCGGTGACGGCGGCCACGGCTTCATCCCCGACCTTGCCCGTGAAGGCGTTCGAGTTGCCCGAGTTCACGATGATCGCCGCGCCCGCGCCTTCCGGCACTTTCATCGCAAGCTTGGCCTGGCAGTCGCGCACGCAACCCGACCGGGTGGAGGATCGGGTAAAGACCCCGGCCATCGCGGTGCCGGGCGCAAGGCGCACCAACATCACGTCCTTGCGGTGCTGATAGCGCACCCCGGCTTCGACGGCGGCAAACTCTGCGCCCTTGATCGCGGGCAGGACCGGGAAACTGGCAGGGGCCAGCGGCGAAACCGGCTTCAAGGCCTTCTTTGCAGCTGCCACCACATCGCCGACGGCATCGGAGACCGCATCCGCCATCGGGCCAGCGGCGGCGGTCAAGGTGTCCTTCAGCTTGCGCACTTTCTTCTTCAGTGCCCTGGCTTCGGATTTCCAGTCGGTCTTGGCCATGTTCCGTTCCCCCTTCGGATGTCAGTCGATCAAGCCGGCATTCTTCAGTAGCGCTGGATCCAGGGCTTCGCCGTCGCGCGTGACCTTGGCGCCCTTGGTCAGTTCCCCGATTTTCGCGTTGATCGCGGCGTTTTCGACCTCGGAGGCGAGTTCGTCGCGCAGCTGGTCCAGTGTCGGCTTGTCGGCCACGCGGGTTTCCTTGACCAGGATCAGGTGGAAGCCGAAATCGCTTTGCACCGGGCCGGTAACCTCGCCGACCTTGGCCGCGACAACCGCCTCTTCAAAGGGTTTGACCATCATGCCAAGCCCGAACCAGCCAAGATCGCCGCCATTCGCGCCCGACCCGGTATCGGTCGAATTGGCCTTGGCCAGTTCGGCAAAGTCCGCGCCGCCGGCGAGGTCGGCCTTCAGCTTGTCAGCTTCTTCCTTGGTCGCGACGAGGATATGGGCGGCGTTGTATTCAGTCTGCGGCTTTGCGTCCTTGAAACGGGCGTCGTAGGCCGCCTGCAGGGCTGCGTCGGTGACCGCTTCCTTGACGATCCCCTCGATGGCGATGCCGGAAACAAGGCCCCGCTTGTCGTTGTCGATGGTTGCAAGCGCCCGTGGCGACAGGTCTGGGATCGACTGGGCCAGGACTTCCTGCTGGATCAGCTGTTCGTAGATACCCTTGAAGAGGACATCGTCGGGCAGCGACTGGTATTCTGCGGGCAACGTTTCGCGCAAGGCGATCATGTGGCCAAGAGTGATGGTCACGCCGTTGACGGTCGCGACAACGGTATCCGCAGTTTCCCCTTCGGCGAAGGCGGGGCCGGACAGAGCCGCCACGAGGGAAAGGGCAGACCAGAGGCCCGAACGTTTCGTCATTTTCACCATCTCCTGATCGGCGCGAACCGCCTGCTTAAGTTGACTATCCCGGGCCTTCCCCTTACATCGCGACAGTCGCGTGGAACGGGGCCGTCCGGTCATCCTTTGCTCTTCTAGGGAAGGTGTCGGGGCCGGGCAAGTCCAAGGGCCACACGATGCTGTCAGAAGCCGCCCCGTTGGGAGAAAACATGCTGGGACTTGGATCGATTGCGCGGAAGATGTTCGGGACTCCGAACGACCGCAAGGTAAAGTCCGTCCGCCCGGTGGTGGTCGAGATCAACGCGCTGGAACCGCAGTTCCAGGCGCTGACCGACGAGGGCATCATCGCCAAGACGCGCGAGTTCCAGAAGCGGGTGCAAGAGGGCGGCGAAACCCTGGATGCGATCCTGCCGGAAGCCTTTGCCAACTGCCGCGAGGCCGCACGGCGCGCATTGGGCCTGCGGGCCTTCGATGTGCAGCTGAAGGGCGGGATGTTCCTGCATCAGGGCAACATTTCGGAGATGAAGACGGGCGAGGGCAAGACGCTGGTCGCAACCTTTGCCGCCTATCTGAACGCGCTGACGGGTCGGGGCGTGCATGTCGTCACGGTCAACGACTATCTGGCCAAGCGCGACGCGGAATGGATGGGCAAGGTCTATGCCGCGCTGGGGCTGACGACGGGTGTCGTCTATTCGCACCAGCCGGATGCGGAAAAGCTGGCGGCCTACCGGGCCGACATCACCTATGCGACAAACAACGAGCTTGGCTTCGATTACCTGCGCGACAACATGAAGTCGTCGCTGGAGGAAATGGCGCAGCGCGGGCACTACTATGCCATCGTCGACGAGGTGGACAGTATCCTGATCGACGAGGCGCGGACGCCGCTGATCATCTCGGGGCCAAGCCAGGACCGCAGCAAGCTTTACGAGGCGGTCGATGCGGTGATCCCGGCTCTGGCCGAGGATCACTACAAGCTGGACGAAAAGGCGCGCAACGTGACGCTCACAGAAGAGGGCAACGATGCGATCGAGGATCTGTTGCGCAAGGCGGGCATCCTGCCGGAAGGGCAGAACCTGTACGAGGCGGAGAGCACCTCCATCGTGCACCACGTCAACCAGGCGCTGCGGGCGCACAAGCTGTTCTTCAAGGACCAGCAGTACATCGTCCGCGACGGCGAGGTGATGCTGATCGACGAATTCACCGGGCGGATGATGAAGGGGCGGCGACTGTCAGACGGCCTCCACCAGGCCATCGAGGCCAAGGAAGGCGTCCAGATCAAGCCCGAGAACGTGACCTACGCCAGCGTCACCTTCCAGAACTACTTCCGGCTCTACGAAAAGCTTGGCGGGATGACCGGCACGGCAGCGACCGAGGCCGAGGAATTCCGCGAGATCTACGGGCTGGGCGTGGTCGAAGTTCCGACCAACCGGGTGGTCGCTCGTATCGACGAGCATGACCAGGTCTTCCGTTCGGCACGGGAAAAGTATGACGGCATCCTGAAAGCGATCAAGGAGGCGAACGAGAAGGGTCAGCCGATCCTGGTCGGGACCACGTCCATCGAGAAATCGGAACAGCTTTCGGCGCTGCTGCAAGGGGCGGGCATCGCGCACAATGTGCTGAACGCGCGGCAGCATGAACAGGAAGCGAAGATCGTCGCCGACGCGGGCAAGCTTGGGTCGGTCACCATCGCGACGAACATGGCGGGCCGGGGCACCGACATCAAGCTGGGCGGCAACGTCGAGTTCAAGGTGATGGAGGCCATCGCCGCCGACCCGGAAGGCGACCACGTCGCCATCCGCGCCCGGATCGAAGCCGAGCATATCGACGAAGAAGAGGCGGTCAAGGCTGCCGGGGGCCTATTTGTCCTGGGCACCGAACGCCACGAAAGCCGCCGGATCGACAACCAGCTGCGCGGTCGGTCTGGCCGTCAGGGCGACCCGGGGCGGTCGGCGTTCTTCCTGTCACTGGAAGACGACCTGATGCGAATCTTTGGGTCGGAGCGGCTGGACAAGATCCTGTCGACGCTGGGGATGCAGGAAGGTGAATCCATCGTTCACCCCTGGGTCAACAAGAGTCTGGAAAAGGCGCAAGCCAAGGTCGAAGGCCGTAACTTCGACATCCGCAAGCAGTTGTTGAAGTTCGACGACGTGATGAACGATCAACGCAAGGCGATCTTCTCGCAGCGGATGGAAATCATGCAAGCCGACCACGTCGCCGATGTGGCTGCCGACATGCGCCATCAGGTGATCGAGGATCTGGTCGATCTGAACATGCCACCCAAGTCCTACCCGGACGCATGGGATACCGAGGGCCTTGCGACTGCCTGCCGCGACATGCTGAACCTTGATCTGCCGATTGCCGACTGGGCCGCAGAAGAAGGTGTTGACCAAGCCGGCGTTTACGACCGGATCGTCGAGGCTTCGGACAAGCTGATGGCCGAAAAGACCGCAGCTTTTGGCGAAAGCACCATGCAGAATATCGAGAAGCAGGTCCTTTTGCAGTCCATCGACAGCAAATGGCGCGAACATCTACTGCGGCTGGAACACCTGCGGTCTGTGGTCAACTTCCGCGGCTATGCGCAGCGCGATCCGCTGAACGAATACAAGACCGAAGCCTTCCAGCTGTTCGAGGGTCTTCTGAATTCGCTGCGCGAGCAGACCACCCAGCAGTTGTCCCGCATCCGGCCGGTCACCAAGGAAGAGCAGGAAGCCATGATGCGGCAGATGCAGGCCGCGGCTCAGGCTCCGCAGGTGGTAGAGGCCGCTGCGGCTGCTGCCCCGGCGACGGCGGTTGCCGCTGCGGCTCCGGTGGTCGAGGCTGCAACCCGGCTGGCAGGGTTCGACGAAGCCGACCCTTCGACCTGGGGCAATCCAGGCCGCAATGACGCCTGTCCCTGCGGGTCGGGCGAAAAGTTCAAGCATTGCCACGGCCGCATCGTCTGACGGACTACGGCGTGGGAAATCTGGGCGCCGCGTCGTGAGACGCGGCGTTTTTATGGCCTTTTCCAAGCATACCGTAAGCCCACCCAATTAATGCCATTTCTCCGCCCCGATTGGCCCCTAGCCGTAAACGGTGCGATTCTCGCGCCGGGGCACTGCCATGCTTTGGGGAAAAAAGGCTCTTCGGATCTTCGCTGCTGTTGCAGTCGCGATTGCGGCTGCGCACACGGCGGAAAGCCTGAAGGGACAATCGGCCCAGCCGTCAGTTCTAGTGACGGAAGCGCAGCGCGCTGAGACCGAGCTAGCCCCTGCGTCACTGCCTGCCGCCAGCGCCGTGCCGGTTTCCGCCTCGCTTAGCGTGTCGCCCGGCGACGCCCTGGACGATCTTGTCGGGATCACATCGGTCGCGGCCACGATGTCGGCTGCTCAGGGCGATCACTGCGTTCCCTCGATGCAGTTGACCGCTGTGACCGGCGCGATGATCCATCTGGCGCTGACCGCCCCCTGCAACCGGGACGAACGCATTGTCGTGCGGCATTCAGGCCTGTCTTTCGCGACGCGGACCCGGTCCAATGGCGTGGCCACAGTCCTGTTTCCGGCCCTGAAATCCGATGCGACCGTCGCGGTCTATCTGGCCGACGCGCGGCTGGTTCTGGGCCGCGTCGCCGTGCCGGATGTGACCGACTATTCCCGCTATGCGATCATGTGGGAATGGCCGGCCGAGGTGGAGCTTCGGGTCACCGACGGGGAAAAGGTTCTGATCGGGACCGCGCCCGCGATCAGCGGATCCGATCCGCGCGTGATGGCACTTGGATCGCCGGATGTGCAGTCGCCGCTGATGGCCCGCGTCTATTCGGTTGCCGGCAAGGGACTTGGCAAGGCCACATTGACGGGCGAGCTGCGGATCACTCCCGCCTCGTGCGGGCGCACCCTGCGGGTCGAAACCATCTACTCTGTCGGCGGCGTTACCAGGGTTGAAGAGCAGGCTGTGGCAGTTCCGCTGTGCGGGACCGCAGGTGACATTCTGCTGTTGAAGAATCTTGGCGCTGCCCTGACACTCGCCGCCCCGAAGTAAGGTCCGGATTGGCGGTCGATGGGTGTGAAGGCAGGGCTGGCGGCGCTATGCGTCGCGGTGATGGTTGGTGTGTCCGCCGCCGCCCAGGACGTGACCCTGGTCGCTCGCGAGGGTGGCATCGTGCTGTCTGGCACGCTGCAGGGCTTTGACGGCGAGTTCTACCGGATCGACACTGCCTATGGCACGCTGACCGTCGACGGTCAGGGGGTGATCTGCGAAGGCCCGGCCTGTCCCGAACTGATTGCCCCGAAGGCCGTGATCCGCGTGGTCGGCGCACCGGATGCAGCCCCACTGTTGCCCGCCCTGATGCAGGCCTTCGCCGAAGCGCGCGGTCTGATCTACGAGGCCGCGCCGGAGAACGCGCTTGCCGCCCGCATTCTGGACCCCGAAACCCGCAAGGATCTGGCCGAGATCACATTCCAGCCGATGTCCCCCGATGCCGCGACAGCCGCGGTCCTGGTTGGGGCTGCCGATCTGAAGCTGGCCTTCCGGTCCGAGCCGGGATTTGGCAGTCATTCGGTCGCGATGGACGCGCTGGTGGCCATCGTGGCGCCCGACAATCCGACGCCGGAGATCTCGACGGTCGACCTTGCCCGCGTGCTGACGGGCGAGGTGACGAACTGGGCCGCGATCGGCGGGCCGGACATGCCCATCGTGTTGCACGCATTGGCGCCCGACACCGATCTGCAACGGGCGCTGGCGGATCGGCTGGGTCAAACCCCGGCGGCGGGGGTGCTGCATCCCGACCTTGCCTCGTTGACCAAGGCAGTGGCGAAGGACCCCTGGGCCATCGCGATCACCGGCAGGTCGGCGATCCTTCCGGCCCGCCGGATGCCCTTGACTGACAGCTGCGGCTTTCCGCTTCTGCCCAATGCGCTGGCGATCAAGGCCGGGGATTACCCGTTGGCGCTGCCGGTGATGCTGCTTGCCGCCAAGCGTCGTCTGCCGCTGCTGACGCGCGAGTTTTTGTCGTTCCTGCGCTCGCCCGCATCCGGCGAGGCTGTCGCCAAGGCCGGGTTCATCGACCGATCGGCTTCGCGCCAGCCGATGACGGCGGACGGGTTGCGGCTGATCAACGCAATCCAGGGCGCGGGCGAGGACGTGACGCTGGACGATCTGAAGCGGCTGGCGGGGATCATGGACGGGGCGGATCGGTTGTCGTTCACCTTCCGGTTCGAGGACGGGTCATCGACGCTGGATGCGGCCTCGCAGGACAGTCTGGTGGACCTCGCGCAACTGATCGCGGCGGGACAGTTTCGCGACGAACGGCTGGTGCTGGCGGGGTTCTCGGACGGGTCGGGGGCTGCCGAGGCAAACCTTGCGCTGTCGGTGGACCGCGCGGCGAAGGTGGCGCAAGAGCTTGCAGCGATCGCGCCGGACCTGTCGCCCGCGCAGATGCCGGTGGTCGAGGGCTTTGGCGAGGCGCTGCCGATGGCTTGTGACGAGACCGCCATCGGCCGTCAGTTGAACCGGCGGGTCGAGTTGTGGGTGGTGCCCGATTTCCAGGTGACGCCAACGGTCCCGGATGCGCCATCTCCGTGAAGTCGTGGCGGTCGCTCGACGCGATTTGGCGCCACCGGGGTAGATCAGCCGTCGTGGATCACGCGCCGATGAACTCGGTCAGGACACGTTGGGTGCCAAGGCTCCACAGCCGGGTCAGGTGCCGGTCGAACGCGCTGGCGAAGATCGGGTTCTGCCCAAGATCGCCGTAGACTGCCGTCATCTCCAGCCAAGCCGCCGGGCGCGCCTTTGCGGCCTTTGACCGCGCAACCAGCTGATCCCAGTCCGGGTCGTTCGGCGGGATCGGGGTGCCGCTGTCGGTTTCGCCGTAGCAGTAGCGGCACCACATCGCCGAAACGAGCGCGAGGCCGTCCACCGACCCGCCCGCCCCAAGCGCGTCGCGGATCGAGGGGACGATGAATTTGGGCTGGCGGTTTGAACCGTCGAGGCACAGCCGCCGTTCGGTATCGGCGATCTCGGGGTTCGAGAAACGGTCTACGATCATGCGGTAGTAGTCGCCGAGGTTGGTATCGGGAACCGGCGGGATGTAGGGAATGATTTCATGCAGCTCGATCTTGTCGAGCAGGCCCTTGATCAGCGGGTTCGCCATCGCTTCGTGGACGTATTCGATATCCATCAGCCCACCGGGATAGGCAATGGTCGCGTGCCCGCCGTTCAGGATGCGGATCTTCATCATCTCGAAGTTGTGGACATGCGGTGTCAGCGTCACGCCGACCTTTTCGAATGCCGGGCGGCCCGAGGGAAAATTGTCCTCCAGCACCCATTGCCGGAACGGCTCGCAGGTCACGGGGACAGGATCATCCCCCAGACCGAAGGCCGCCGCCATCGCCCGTTCGCGCGGGCCGGTGGCGGGAGTGATCCGGTCGACCATACCGTTCGGGAAGGCGACGTTCTCGCCGATCCAAAGGGCGAGGTCCGGGTCCTTGATGGCGGCAAGGCCCATGACAGCCGCCTTGGTCACATGGCCGTTGCCGGGAAGGTTGTCGCAGCTCATCACCGTGAACGGCGGAATCTCGGCCGCCCGCCGCTGCTTCAGCGCCGCGATGATCGCGCCAAAGGCGGTGCGGTGCGGGTGCATGGCATCCGCCGCGATCTCGGGGTGAGCGGGGTCAAAGGCACCGGTCGACGGGTTGATGAAGTAGCCGCCTTCCGTCACCGTCAGGCTGACGATGCGGATTTCCGGCCGCGCCATCGCCGCGATCAGCGCGGCATTGTCGGCCTCTACCGGCAGAAAGTCGATCATCGACCCGATCCGCCGCGCGGATTTGCCATTGGGGTCCAGCTCGATCACCGTGGACAGGCAATCCTGCGCTTTCAAGGCGTCGCGCATCCGGGCGTCGCCCTCGCGCACCCCGGCCCCCAGGATCGCCCAGTCGTGACCGAGGCCCATCGCGAAGAGGTCGTCGAGATAGACGGCCATATGCGCGCGGTGAAAATTCCCCAGCCCGATATGGACGATGCCGGGGGTAAGTTTCGAGCGGTCGTAGGCCGGAAGGCGGGGGGCGGGAAGCTGCGGTGTCATGCTCAGGCCATCCAGTTGCCGCCGTCCACGCCGAAGCATTGGGCGACGATGTATTTCGCTTCCGGTGTGGCGAGGAAGATCGCCATGCCGGCCAAGTCTTCCGCGGTGCCCATACGTCCGAAGGGGACGGCCTCGCCGACCTCGCGCTTCTTTTGTCCAGGGGCCTTCCCTTCATACTTGGCGAAGAAGGCATCCACACCGTCCCAGTGTTCGCCGTCCACCACGCCCGGGGCGATGGCGTTGACGTTGATCCCGTGCTTGATCAGGTCAAGGCCTGCCGACTGGGTCAGGCTGATCACGGCAGCCTTGGTCGCACAATAGACCGCTACAAGACCTTCGCCCCGCCGACCCGCCTGGCTGGCCATGTTGATGATCGTCCCGCCCTGACCGCGCGCGATCATGTGTCGCGCGGCGGCCTGCTGGCAGAACAGAGTGCCGGCGACGTTGACAGCAAAAAGCTTGTCGTAGTCCGCCCGGGTGATTTCCACGATGGGCGCTGCCGAAAACAGCGCGGCGTTGTTGATGAGGATGTCAAGTTTCCCCATCTTTCCAATGGCCTCGGCGAATGCGGCGTCGATGGAGTCTTGCCGGGTGACGTCAAGTGCGATGGCATGGGCCTTGGGGCCAAGCTCTGCCACGGCTTTCTTCGCGGCCTCAAGGTTGATGTCGGCAATCGCCACTTCCGCGCCTTCGGCCAGATAGGACCGGGCAAAGGCCAGCCCGATGCCGCGGGCAGCGCCGGTGATGAGGGCAGTCTTTCCGCCAAGTCTCATATCGCAAGTCCCTGAGAGTCAAAGCGGTGAATCTTGCCTGCCGGGGCCAGCCGGACCCGGTCGCCATGGTGGACGTTCAACTCACCCGAACCGCGGACGTTGATGATGCCAAGTCCCGCGACATCGACCTTGATGAAACTGTCCGAGCCGAGGTGTTCCGACAGGCCGACCACGCCCTCCCATGGACCTTCGCCGACGGTGATATGTTCAGGCCGGATGCCGATGGTATGCGCGTTGTGCTTGGCGGCCTCGGCCCCTTCGATCAGGTTCATCTTCGGGCTGCCGATGAAACCTGCGACGAACAGGTTCTTTGGTGTGTGGTAAAGCTCCAGCGGAGCGCCGACCTGTTCGATGCGGCCCGCGTTCAGCACCACGATCTTGTCGGCCATGGTCATGGCTTCGACCTGGTCGTGGGTGACGTAGATCATCGTGGTCTTCAAGGACTGGTGCAGTTCGCTGATTTCCTGCCGCATCCCGACCCGAAGCGCTGCGTCGAGGTTCGACAGCGGCTCGTCGAAGAGAAACGCCGCAGGTTCGCGGACGATGGCCCTTCCGATGGCAACCCGCTGGCGCTGACCGCCCGAAAGCTGACCCGGCCGCCGATCCAGGTAGTTGGCAAGGTTGAGGACCTTGGCCGCACGTTCGACGCGCTTGTCCTGTTCTGCCTGGTCCATCCCGGCCATCTTCAGCGGGAAGGCGATGTTCTTGCGCACCGTCATGTGGGGATACAGGGCGTAGGACTGGAACACCATCGCCAGACCGCGCTTGGCAGGCGGCAGGCTTGTCGCGTCCTTGCCGTCGATGTCGATCACGCCACTGGTGGTGTCTTCCAGCCCCGCGATCAGGCGGAGGAGGGTGGATTTCCCGCACCCGGACGGCCCGACGAAAACGACGAACTCGCCATTTTCGATGGTCAGGTCGATGCCGGGGATGACGTCGACCTCGCCAAACGACTTGCGAACCTTGGTCAGTTGGATCTTGCCCATGTTTTCCTCACTTCACCGCGCCAAAGGTCAGGCCGCGGACGAGTTGCTTCTGGCTGAACCAGCCAAGGATCAGGATCGGCAGAATGGCCATGGCCGATGCCGCCGAGAGTTTCGCGTAAAACAGGCCCTGTGGTGCCGAGAAGCTGGCGATGAACGCCGACAGGGGGGCCGCCTTGGTCGTCGTCAGGACGATGGTCCAGAACGCCTCGTTCCAGGCGAGGATGATGTTGAGAAGCATGGTCGAGGCGATGCCGGGCAGCGCCATCGGGGTCAGGACATGGATGATCTCGTTCCAGAGACCCGCGCCGTCCATCCGGGCTGCTTCGAGGATTTCCCCAGGGATTTCCTTGAAGTAGGTATACAGCATCCAGATGATGATCGGCAGGTTCATCAGCATCAGCGCCATCACCAGGCCGATCTTGGTGTCGATCAGGCCTAGCTTCAGGAACAGAAGGTAAAGCGGGATCATCACCGCGACCGCAGGCATCATCTTGGTGGACAGCATCCACATCAGCAGGTCCTTGGTCTTCTTGCCCGGCACGAAAGCCATCGCCCAGGCGGCGGGTATAGCGAAGGCAAGACCAAGGAGGGTCGAGCCGACCGAGATCACCACCGAGTTCCAGAAGAAGCGCGGATAGTCCGACCGGGCCCAGACTTCGACGTAGTTTTCCAGTGTCCAGTCGGCGGACAGGAACTGGGGCGGCATCGCGACGGCGCTGGGTTCGGTCTTGAAACTGGTCAGGATCATCCAGAGGACGGGGAAGAAGATGATCAGGGCCACGGTCCAGGCGGACAGGGTGGTGATCAGCTTGCGGCGGGGGGAAAGGGAGCGGGCCATGATGTCTCCTTACGCGTCCAGGTGCCGGCCGATGCCGCGCATCAGGAAGTAGGCTACGATGTTGGCCAGGATCACGGCGATGATCCCGCCTGCTGCTGCGCGCCCGATGTCCTTGGCCGCGATGGCCTGCTTGAAGATCATGTACGGGAGCGTGGTCGAGGCCGAACCGGGACCGCCTTGCGTGGTGGTGAAGATCTCGCCGAAGATGCCCAGCAGGAAGATCGTCTGGATCAGGATCACCACGGTGATTGCCCGGGTGGCATGAGGCAGGATGATGAAGCGAAAGCGGTTGAAGGCAGACGCGCCATCCATCTCGGCCGCCTCAAGCTGTTCGGAGGAAAGAGACTGCAAGGCTGTCAGCAGGATCAGCGTCGAGAAGGGCAGCCATTCCCAGGACACGATCCCGATGACTGACAGCATGGGATAGTCCTGCAGGAACAGGATCGGCTGCGCGCCGAACCCCATCGCGATGGCCGCGAATAGCCCGTTCTGCGGGTGCATGAACAGATTTTCCAGGATCGACGCGGCAACCGGCGGCATCACGAAGAACGGTGCGATGACCAGAATGCGCAGGATGCCCTGCCCCTTGACGGGCTGGTCGATCAGAAGCGCGATCAGAAGTCCAAGGACCACGGTGATCGCCAGCACGCCACCGACCAGAGCCAAGGTATTGCCCATGGCCAACCAGAACTCGGGCGACTGGAAGAACCAGACGTAGTTGGTAAAGCCGGTCCAGCCGGTCCGTTCGGGCGAGATCAGCCGGTAGAGCCGGAACGAGTAGTAAAGCGTCATCGCCAGCGGCACGATCATCCAGATCAGAAGCACTGCGACCGAAGGGGCGACCATCAGGCGGGCGGCAAGGCGGCTGGACTGTGTGGACATGGGATGGGTCTCCGGGGTCTGGTGCCGATGGAGAGAATGCCGTTTCACCGAAACGGAGGAAAAAAGCCGTATCAGGTCCCCGGGCCACAGACTGCGGCCCGGAATTGCACCTTACTTGATGTAGCCAGCGGCGGTCATTTCGGACACAGCCAGGGCCTGAGCCTCGGCCAGAGCCTCGTCGACGGTCTTCTGGCCGGCAAGGGCTGCCGAGAAGATTTCGCCGACGCTGGTTGCCAGACCGGCGAACTCGGGGATCGCGACGAACTGCACGCCGACGTAAGGCACCGGCTTCACAGTCGGGTTGGTCGGGTCAGCCGCGTTGATCGAGTCGATGGTCATCTTGGCGAACGGCAGGGCTGCATACTCCGGGTTGGAATACAGCGAGGTCCGCGTGCCGGGAGGTGCATTGCGCCAGCCTTCTTTCGAAGCAACCAGCGCGATGTAGTCCTTGTTGGTCGCCCAGTTCACGAAGGTCTTGGCGGCATCCTTGGCATCGGACGATGCCGGAACAGCCAGCGACCAAGCCCAGAGCCAGTTGGCGCGCTTGCCCAGACCAGCGTCGGGAGCCAGAGCAAAACCGACCTTGTCAGCAAACTCGGACTGGGCCGGGTCGGTCAGCGAGCCTGCCGACACGGTGGCGTCCATACGCATCGCGCATTTGCCTTGCAGCGACAGGGTGAGGTTCTCGTTGTAGCCGTTGTTCGATGCGCCGGGCGGGCCATACTTGGTCAGAAGCTCGACATAGTCGGTCATCACGGCTTTCCATTCCGGCTGGTCGAACTGGGGAACCCAGTTTTCATCGAACCAGCGCGCGCCATAGCTGTTCGCCATGGTGGTCAGGAAGGCCATGTTCTCGCCCCAGCCGGCCTTGCCGCGCAGGCAGATGCCGTAGATGCCGTTGGCGGTGTCGGTCATCGCCGCCGCAGCCTTCTTGATGTCGTCCCAGGTGGGCGCGTCCGGGATGGTGATGCCAGCCTTTTCGGCCAGGTCCTTGCGGTAGTTCACGAAGGACGATTCACCGTAGAAGGGCGAGGCATAAAGGTTGCCGTCGACGGTCAGGCCACCGCGGATCGCGGGCAGTAGGTCATCGACATCATAATCGGCCGGCAGATCGTTCAGGCTTTCGAGCCAGCCCTGCTTGGCCCAGATCGGAACCTCGTAAGTGCCGATGGTGATCACATCATACTGACCGCCGCCGGTGGCAATATCGGTGGTGACGTTCTGGCGCAGGACGTTCTCTTCCAGCGTCACCCACTCGACCTTGATGTCGGGATGCTTGGCATAGAAGTCATCCATCAGGCCCTGCATGCGGACCATGTCGCCGTTGTTGACGGTGGCGACGGTAATGGTGGTCTCGGCCATGGCCGCGCCCGAAAGCGCAACCAAAGCCGTTGCACCCATAAGGGCGCGAAGCGTCTTGGTCATGTAATCCTCCCTGGATCAGCGTATGAGCAAATCATCGCCTGTTGGGTAAATGCTCACACTTGGACCAGAGTCGTCAAGCCCCCTCTTCCGCCGCATCTGCGAAGGTCAGTTGCGGGCCAGAAGTGCTCTCGCACTCGGCTCGTCGGTCACCAGACCGTTGATTATTCTTGATTTTATCGCAGCATGGATCGCCGGAACCTTGGATGCACCCGCAGCAATCCCGATCGACGGGCGATCAAGACCTTGGGCGACCCGGACCCCGCCCGTCCGGCGGTTGGTCCCGAGATCAAGGTAGCGACCCTCCGAATCGAAGACCCAGCCCGCCACTTCGCCCGCGGCACCCGCGGCCTGCATCTCGTCCAGTTCGTCGCGACTGACGAAACCATCGGCCAGAAGCGGCGCGTCGTTTGACATCAGTTCGACCACCTTCTGCACCGGGCCCAGCCGGTGGAAGGCCGCGTTCTCTTCGGGTGTCGGGCTGATCACCGGCACCGGCATCGGATAATGCGGCGCGCGGACCTTGTCAGCAATCCGCATGACCACGTCGAAGAAACTGGCAGACCCATCGGGAGCGATGTTCCCGATCAAGGACACCAGACGGTGCTGAGGCGCCTCCATCTCGATCATGGCATCGACCATGCCGCGCATCGCCCGCCCCGTCCCCAGCGCAATGACCAGCGGCTCGGGCATCCGAAGGAAGCGTTCCAGCTCTGCCGCTGCCGCCGGAGCCATCGCGCGCACCGGGTCGCCACCCGGCCCTAGACCCGGTGCGACACGCACGCGGTCCAATCCGAAACGGTCGCGCAGGGCGGCCTCGAGGTCCAGGCAGGCGCCGATCCGGTGGTTCAGGCGGACATGGATCAGCCCTTCGGCCATCGCCCGGCTGACCAGGCGCTGCGCCCGCTGGCGACTGACCCCCAGTTCGGACGCGATCTGGTCCTGCGTCATCCCCGCGACATAGTAAAGCCAGCCAGCCCGGGCCGCTTCGTCCTGCAAAGTGGGTTCCACGCTCATGCGGTTTGCCTGGCTGATCTCAGGGTGGGCGCAATCTGGAAAAAGTCGGCAAAGCTGACAAGCCTGCGGTGCGGGCGGGCATCGTCGGGTTCTGGCGGGGCTTCGGCCCCCAAGTGGCTACCGCCGACAAAGCGCCAGACCGTCATCCCCGCCGCGATCCCTGCACGGATGCCGGTCAAGCTGTCTTCGATCACCAGCGTGCGGTCCGGTCGCGCACCCATCTTCTCGGCCGCATAAAGGAAAAGGTCCGGTGCGGGTTTGCCGCGGGCGACGAGGGTCGAGGTATAGACCCTGCCACCGACGAGCGTCGTCAGGCCGACCAACTTTAGCGAGATCTCGACCCGGCGTGGGCTGGACGAAGTGGCCACGCAGAAGGGCACGCCGATCTGGGTCAGCACCTCATGGACATGGGGGACGACCTTCAGCTCTTGCTGGAACGCGGCAAGCAGCGCCTCGCGATACTGCGCCTCGAAACCGGGCGGCAGGTCCAGCCCGAACTCGCGCCGGATCGTTTCCATCACCACGGGGTAGCTGCGGCCCAGAAAATTGCGTTCGACATAGGCCAAGTCGATTGTCAGGCCGAGGCGCGACAGCTCGGTCACCAGCATGCGGGCACTGATGATCTCGCTGTCGATCAGCACGCCGTCGCAGTCGAAGATGACAAGGTCGAATTCGCTCATATGCCATCGGTAGCGCAAAGGGTGAGCTAAAGGTAGCCCTGTGAGCGGAAGCTCAGCTCGCGGCTTTTGCCGATGATCAGGTGGTCATGGAGCGTGAGGCCCAAAGCCTCGCAGGCATCCTTGACCTGATGGGTCATGGAGAGATCGGCGTCGGACGGTGTCGGGTCGCCCGAAGGGTGGTTGTGGACCAGGATCAGGGCCGAGGCGTTCAGCTCCAGCGCCCGCTTGACGATCTCACGAGGGTAGACAGGGACGTGGTCGACGGTGCCCTTGGCCTGCTCTTCATCTGCGATCAGCACGTTCTTGCGGTCGAGGAACAGGACGCGGAACTGTTCGGTTTCCCTGTGCGCCATGGTGGTGTGGCAGTGGTCAAGCAGGGCGTCCCAACTTGACAGGACCGGCTTATGAATCACGCGTGCCCGCATCATGCGTTGCGCGGCGGCTTCGACCAGCTTCAGCTCCAGCACCACGGCGGGTCCGGCGCCCTTGACCATCTGCAGCCGCACGGGGGAAGCGGTGATGACGCGGTTGAAATCGCCGAAGGTATCGAGGAGGAGCCGGGCAAGCGGCTTGACGTCCTGCCGGGGAATGGCGCGGAAGAGGACGAGTTCAAGGAGTTCGTAGTCGGGAAGCGCCGCCCCGCCGCCTTGCTGGAAGCGGTCGCGCAGGCGCTGGCGGTGGTCGGCGATGTAGGACGGCAGCCGCCCGGTCAGCGCCTGCGGTTCCGCCTCATCGGCATCCCCCGCAGGCGCGACCAAGGGTAGAAAGGGTTCGTTGAACGACATGACCATGCGCCGATCATCGCCGACTCATGGTTGAGAAACGGTTAACGGAGACCGGGCAGGTGAGGTTGAACCCCCACCATACGCCCGGGTCACCCCTTCATCCCGTCCCAGAAGCCCTTGACCTTCGAGAAGAAGCTGGAGCTTTCTGGATTGTTCTCCTCGCTCAACTTCTCGAACTCGCGCAGCAACTCGCGTTGCCGAGAGGTCAGGTTGACCGGGGTTTCCACCGCAAGCTCGATCACCATGTCCCCGGTGTTCGACGACCGCAGCGCCGGCATCCCCTTCATGCGAAGCCGCATCTGCTTGCCCGACTGCGCGCCGGCCGGGACCTTGACCCGCGCCTTGCCGCCGTCGATCGTCGGCACCTCGATCTCGCCCCCCAGCGCCGCCGTCGGCATCGAGACCGGCACGCGGCAGAACAGATGCACGCCGTCGCGCTGGAAAAGCGCGTGTTCCTTCACCTCGATGAAGATGTAGAGGTCGCCATTCGGCCCGCCGCGCAAGCCCGCCTCCCCCTCACCGGCCAGCCGGATCCGGGTGCCGGTTTCCACCCCTTGCGGGATGTTGACCGACAGCTGCTTTTCGCGCTGCAACCGGCCTTGGCCACCGCATGTCTTGCAGGGGTTCTTGATGATCTGGCCCATGCCGTTGCACTGGTGGCAGGTCCGCTCGATGGTGAAAAAGCCCTGCTGCGCCCGGACCTTGCCCATGCCGTTGCAGGTCGGACAGGTGACGGGTTCAGCCCCGCCTTCGGCACCCGAGCCGTGACAGGTGTCACAGGTGGTCGAGGTCGGAACCGAGATCGTCTTCTGGACGCCGGTGTAGGCTTCTTCCAGCGACACCCGCATGTTGTAGCGCAGGTCGGAGCCCCGCTGCGCGCGCGACCGGCCACCGCCGCCACCTGCGCCGCCGCGCCCCATGAAATCGCCGAACAGGTCTTCGAACACGTCCGAGAACGCGCTGGCAAAGTCCCCCTGCTGGCCATAGCCACCGGGTCGCTGACCGCCGCCCATGCCGCCCTCGAAGGCTGCATGGCCAAAGCGGTCATAGGCCGCCTTCTTCTGCTCGTCCTTCAGGACTTCGTAGGCCTCGTTCACTTCCTTGAACTGAGCCTCGGCCTGCGGATTGTCGGAGTTCCGGTCGGGGTGAAGCTCTTTCGCTTTCGCCCGGTAAGCCTTCTTCAGCTCTTCCGCCGAAGCGCCCTTCTTTGCCCCGAGAACATCGTAGTAGTCACGTTTTGCCACGGCAAAACCCCCATGTGGAACCGGTGAGGGGCGGTCCGTTGCCAGACCGCCCCTTTTCCTGTTCCTCGCGGCTTACTTCCGCTTGTTGTTGCCCAGGTCCTCGAAGTCGGCGTCGACGATGTCATCGTCATCCACCGGTCGCGGCTCGTCGTCCTTGTCGCTGGCTTCCGACTGGCTGGCCTTGTAGATCGCTTCGCCCAGCTTCATCGCGGCTTCGGTCAGGTTCTGGATCGCGCCCTTGATCTTGCCTGCGTCCTCGCCCTTCAAGGCGTCTTCCAGCGGGCTCATCGCCAGCTCGATCGCCTCGACGGTAGAGGGGTCGACCTTGTCACCATGTTCCGACAGCGACTTCTTGGTCGAGTGCAGCAGGCTTTCGCCCTGGTTCTTGGTCTCGACCAGCTCGCGACGTTCCTTGTCGGCTTCGGCATTCGCCTCGGCGTCCCTGATCATCTGTTCGATGTCAGCATCCGACAGACCACCCGAGGCCTGGATGGTGATCGCCTGCTCTTTGTTGGTGCCCTTGTCCTTGGCTTTCACCGACACGATGCCGTTGGCGTCAATGTCGAAGGTCACCTCGATCTGCGGCACGCCACGCGGGGCGGGCGGGATCTGTTCCAGATTGAACTGGCCCAGCATCTTGTTGTCGGCGGCCATCTCACGCTCGCCCTGGAACACGCGGATGGTCACCGCGTTCTGGTTGTCCTCGGCGGTCGAGAAGACCTGGCTCTTTTTGGTCGGGATCGTCGTGTTGCGGTCGATCAGACGGGTGAACACGCCACCAAGCGTCTCGATGCCCAGCGACAACGGGGTCACGTCCAGAAGCACCACGTCCTTGACGTCGCCTTGCAGAACGCCAGCCTGGATAGCCGCGCCCAGCGCCACGACTTCATCGGGGTTCACGCCCTTGTGGGGCTCTTTCCCGAAGAACTTGGTCACTTCCTCCACGACGCGAGGCATGCGGGTCATACCGCCCACAAGCACAACCTCGTCGATGTCGTCCTTGGACACACCGGCATCCTTCAGCGCGGCCATGCAGGGCTTGATCGACTTCTTGATCAGATCCTCGACCAGGCTTTCGAGCTTGGACCGCGTCAGCTTGACCACCAGGTGCAGGGGCTGCCCGGTGTTCTTGTCCATGCTGATGAAAGGCTGGTTGATTTCAGTCTGTTGCGACGACGAAAGCTCGATCTTGGCCTTTTCCGAGGCCTCCTTCAGACGCTGCAGCGCCATCTTGTCCAGGGTCAGATCGGCGCCATGCTCTTTCTTGAACTCATCGGCGAGGTACTGGACGATGCGCATGTCGAAGTCTTCGCCACCCAGGAAGGTGTCGCCGTTGGTGGACTTCACCTCGAACAGGCCGTCATCGATCTCCAGGATCGTGATGTCGAATGTGCCGCCGCCAAGGTCATAGACCGCGATCGTGCGGGCTTCCTTCTTGTCCAGGCCATAGGCGAGTGCGGCCGCCGTCGGTTCGTTGATGATGCGAAGGACTTCAAGGCCGGCGATCTTGCCTGCATCCTTGGTCGCCTGACGCTGGGCGTCGTTGAAATAGGCGGGAACCGTGATCACGGCCTGAGTGACGGTTTCACCCAGATAGCTTTCCGCCGTTTCCTTCATCTTCTGCAGGATGAAGGCCGAGACCTGGCTGGGCGAATACTTCTCGCCGCGCACTTGCACCCAGGCGTCGCCGTTGCCGCCATCGACGATGGAATAGGGGACAAGCTTCTTGTCCTTTTCCACCTCGGCGTCGCCCAGACGGCGACCGATCAGGCGCTTTACCGCAAAAACGGTGTTCGCCGGGTTGGTGACGGCCTGACGCTTGGCGGGCTGGCCCACCAGGCGTTCGCTTTCCGTGAAGCCGACGATCGAAGGCGTCGTGCGCGCGCCTTCCGAGTTTTCGATGACGCGAGGCTGCGAACCATCCATGATGGCAACGCAGGAGTTCGTGGTCCCGAGGTCAATACCGATGACTTTGGCCATGTGTGTATCCCTTTACTTCAGGCGATGTTCCGGCAAGGACCCTTGATAATCAGGCATCCCCACCATGAGAAAAGACGTCAGGTCTGGCGGCCCGGCGCCCGTGTGAGGCGTATATAGGCAGGCGTTTTGGGGCCTGCAACGGTTGGCGCGTGCGGTTTGCGGCGAATCTTCCCGGATGATGCGGAAAATGCGGGGTTTCCCGGGTAGGGTCACGGCAGTGCGGGAAGGTTTTGGGCAACCGAAGCACCGGCAGGCAACCACAGGGCAAGGCTCCGGCCCCGGATCAATGCCGTTTGTTCCAGCTGGCCGAGGCATGCTGGCGGGTGAAGAATTCAGCCATCAGGCCGATCATGATGCAGACCAGCGAAAAGTAGATCGCATAGTCGTAGTGGGTATAACGCGGCGTGTAGTTCAGGAAGACATAGCCGCGTCCCTGGTCGATGGTGTGGAACAGCGGGTTCCAGTCAAACCAGTCGCGGCGGCTGGGTTGCAGGTTGTTTGCCAGGACCATCTTGCCCGACGCGATGACATTCGCGCGCTGATAGAGCGTCTTGAGAATCCCCACGCCCTCGGGCTGCCAGGGCATCGCGGACAGGAACACCATGCCGATGCCGATCCCGGCGAACCAGGACAGAAGATACATCCCCAGCATGCCCACCGGTTCATCGATGGTGATCGGGGTGAACGCGGCATGGTAGACGAACAGGATGACCGAGGCCGCCAGCGTCTGCTGGTAAAGCGAGCCCAGCGCCGCCCCCATGATCGAGATGATCGGGTTCATCGGCGCGTGCATCATCATCGCCGAAGTCGGGCCATCGGCAGATGCAACCGCGCCGATGGCCTTGATGTGGGTCATGAACATGAAGACGCCGGACATCACATACAACATGAAATCGCCACGCACTGCGACCCGGCGCATGCCGAACAGGCTCATCATGAAATACATAACCAGAAGCATGATGAGCGACTGCACGATCGCCATCACAAGTCCGAGGATCGCGTTGTGGTTCGACTTCCGCAGGGTGCGGACGCCCGCGTGATAGATCAGCTCCAGGGTTTCATACCCAAGGCTGATCCAGGACCGTTCATAGCGCTTGTGTCGGAACATCGGGCCTTCCTTGGTCAGGTGCGGCAGTGTGCAACAGGAAATCTTGCCGTTCCGTTGACGACAAAGGATAAGGGCGCGCGAACCGATGATCAATCGCCGCGGGGGCCGGAATGGATTTTGCAGAAGTGATGCCGCTTTTCCGTCGCCTGGCGCTGGAAGCGGGCGACCGGATCATGCGGGTCTACCAAGGCCCCGATTTCGAAGTCCGGGCCAAAGGCGATGCCTCGCCGGTGACCGAGGCAGACGAAGCCGCCGATGCAGTGATCTCGGCGGGCTTGCGGGCGGCGTTCCCCGATGTTCCGCTGATCACCGAAGAACAGGCAGAATCGCATGCGCAGTCCGCGTCGACATTCTTCATCGTCGATCCCCTGGACGGCACCAAGGAGTTCATCCAGCGCCGCGGCGATTTCACCGTGAACATTGCCTATGTGCAAGATGGCATCCCCACGCTGGGCGTCGTCTACGCCCCCGCCAAGGGTCGCCTGTTCTACACGCTTCCCACCGGCCAGTCGGTCGAGGAGACCGGACCCTTCGGCACCGAGCCCGGGGCCCTGTCCGCCCTCACGGTCGCCACTCCCGACAATGCAGCGCTTATGGTCGTGGCATCAAAGTCCCACCGCGATCAGGCGACCGACGACTATATCAGCCGCTACGGCGTCCGCGACATGACCAGCGCGGGATCGAGCCTGAAGTTCTGCCTGGTGGCGACGGGCGAGGCCGACCTTTACCCGCGCCTCGGGCGCACGATGGAATGGGACACTGCCGCCGGTGACGCGGTGCTGCGCGGAGCGGGAGGCCAGGTCGTCCGCTTTGACGACCATACGCCGCTGACCTACGGCAAGCCCGGTTGGGACAATCCGTTCTTCATCGCCTTCGCCCCCGGGGTGGTGCTGAAATGAAGACCCTCATCGCCATTCCCGCCCGCTATGCCTCGACCCGCTATCCGGGCAAGCCGCTGGTCACCCTGCGCGGCCCGGACGGCGAAAAGACCCTGATCCGCCGCAGTTGGGAGGCGGCAATCGCTGTCGGCGGCATCGACCGCGTCGTCGTAGCGACCGACGATGACCGCATCGCCGACCATGCCGGTGATTTCGGGGCCGAGGTGGTGATGACCTCCTCTGATGCCCGCAACGGAACCGAACGCTGCGCCGAAGTGGCGACCAAGCTTCCCGGCTTCGATGTCATCGTGAACCTGCAAGGCGATGCGCCCCTGACCCCCGCATGGTTTGTGGAGCACCTCGTCGCCGGTCTGATGCAGGACCCCCAGGCCGATATCGCCACCCCGGTCCTGCGCTGCGATGGCCGCGCCGTCGCGGGCTTTCTTGCCGACCGCCGCGCAGGCCGCGTCGGCGGCACAACGGCCGTCTTCGGCAAAGGCGGTCGCGCGCTTTACTTCTCCAAGGAAGTCATTCCCTTCCTTGGGCGCGACTTCGCGCCGGAGGAACCGACGCCCGTGTTTCACCATGTCGGCGTCTACGCCTATCGCCCTGCAGCCCTTGCCGCCTACCCTGCCTGGCCCATCGGGGCCCTTGAAACTCTGGAAGGGCTGGAGCAGTTGCGGTTTCTGGAAAACGGTCGCAATGTCCTGTGTGTCGAGGTGCATGCCAAGGGCCGCCAGTTCTGGGAACTAAATAACCCCAGCGACGTTCCAATCATCGAGGCCATGCTCGCGGCAGGGACGACTGCTTGAACCCCGGCAAACGGCAGCTGATTGTCGCTGAATTGTCGTTTTTTGGTGCGAATGCCAGATGACTGGTGCAGTTTACGAATATTGCCGCGGCACTGCCCGCTTAAAGTCAGAATCGACTGCCACCTGATTTGAGCCTGAAACATTACCAGTAGACCAGACGTGGTTAGGACACACTCATGAAGACCAAGAAGATCACCAAGGCGGTATTTCCGGTTGCCGGCCTTGGCACGCGGTTCCTGCCGGCGACCAAGTCGATCCCGAAAGAGATCATGACTCTCGTCGACCGACCGTTGATCCAGTATGCGATCGACGAGGCCCGCTCTGCCGGGATCAAGGAATTCATCTTCGTGACCTCGCGCGGGAAATCCGCGCTGGAGGACTACTTCGACTACGCCCCTGAACTGGAAGCCGAGCTGCGGCGCAAGAACAAGACTGACCTGCTGGACATCCTGAAGGACACCAACATGGACAGTGGCGCCATCGCCTACGTCCGGCAGAACCGCCCGATGGGCCTGGGCCATGCTGTCTGGTGCGCCCGCCGCCTGATCGGAGATGAGCCTTTCGCCGTCCTTCTGCCCGACGACGTGATCGCAGCCGACAAGCCTTGCCTGCAGCAGATGGTCGAGGCGCATGCCGAAACCGGTGGCTGCATGGTTGCAGCGATGGAAGTCGCGCCGAAGCGGACCTCGAGCTACGGCATCCTCGATGTCGCCGAGGACAATGGCCGGATCGTCAAGGTCAAGGGTATGGTGGAAAAGCCGAAAGCTGGCGATGCGCCGTCGAACCTCGCCGTCATCGGCCGTTACATCCTTACGCCGCAGGTTCTGACCAACCTCAACAAGATCAAGCAGGGCGCAGGTGGCGAGATCCAGCTGACCGACGCGATCGCGCAGGAAACCAAGAAGAAGGGCGGCGTTTTCGGCATGCGCTTCCAGGGCCAGCGCTATGACTGCGGCTCGAAGATCGGCTTTCTGCAGGCCACTGTGGCCTTTGGCCTGTCGCGACCCGAGTTCGGCGAAGAGTTTGCAAGCTTCCTGAACGAGCTTACCGCAATGCAGAAGGCCGCGCAGTAGGCTTGGCTTCCCGGGGTGCGACCACACGCGGTGCGTTCCCCGGGGGCCTGCCCCATGCCAGCGCAATCGGCGAGTTGGAGGATTGGCCGAAAGGCCTGACCGGCGCACTGCTTGCACTTAAGTTGCGGGCGCGTCGGCAGCAGCTTTTGCTGCGCGCCCTGCGCAGCCGACGCGAGCTGACCCCGGTGATCGACCGGACCGCGCAGATCGCCCCCGGCGATGTGCTTTGCTTTCTGTGCATCCGGAACGAGGCCCACCGTCTACCGCACTTTCTGCGCCATCATCGCGCATTGGGCGTGAAGCATTTTCTAGTGGTGGACAATGCCAGCACCGATGGCTCGGACCGCCTGCTATCGGACCAGTCAGACGTCTCGCTTTGGCAGACCGGGGCCAGCTACAAGGCCTCGCGCTTCGGGATGGACTGGCTGACCTGGCTTCAGATGCGGCACGGGCATGGCCACTGGTGCCTGACGCTGGATGCCGACGAACTTCTGGTCTACCCCTACTGTCAGACCCGCCCCTTGCAAGCCCTGACCGGCTGGCTTGAGGTGCAGGGCCGGGACAGTTTCGGCGCGCTGACGGTGGACATGTATCCCGAAGGTCCGGTGTCGCAGGGCGCGCCGGGCCCAGACGACGACCCGATCCGGCACCTGGCATACTTCGACCCTGGCAACTACCAGGTTCAGGTCCAGCCCCGGATGCGGAACCTGTGGGTTCAGGGCGGGGCCCGCGCCCGCGCCTTTTTCGCTGACGCCCCGCGCCGCGCCCCGACGCTGAACAAGACACCCCTTGTCCGCTGGCATTGGCGACATGCCTATGTAAACTCGATGCACAGCCTGCTGCCGCCGCGCCTGAACCAAGTCTACGCGACCGATGGGGGAGAGCTGACCTCGGGCGTCCTTTTGCACACCAAGTTTCTGCCCGGGATCACCGACCGGTCCGCCGAAGAAAAGCAGCGCGGCGAGCATTTTGCCGACGCGGCCCAATACGCTGCCTACTTTGACCGGCTGACCGCCGACCCAGTCTTGCACTGGGCAGCGTCGACCCGCTACACCGGCTGGCGGCAGATGGAGGCGCTGGGCCTGATGTCGCGGGGCGGCTGGATATGACGGGGCGTGACATATGGGCCTGATCTCGCTGGTCCGCCTGCGCACCCGGCGCAAATATCTCCTGGCCCGCGCCTGGCGTCGAGGCCGCCAGCTTACCCCGGTTGCTGACCGCATGGCGGGCCTGTCTGCCCGGCCGATCCTCCTCTTTTCGACCATGCGGAACGAACGGGTGCGGCTCCCGTATTTCCTGACCTATTACCGCCGTCTCGGGATCGACCACTTCCTGATCGTCGACAACGGCTCGGATGATGGCACCCGCGAATATCTGGCCGAACAGCCGGATGTGTCGGTCTGGACCACGCAGCACAGCTACAAGCGGTCGCGCTTTGGCATGGACTGGCTGATGCACCTTCTGCGCAGCCATGGCGATGGCCGCTGGTGCCTTACGGTCGACGTGGACGAATTCCTGGTCTACCCGTTCTGCGAAACCCGGCCCCTGCGCGCGCTGACCGACTGGCTGGACAGCGCCGAAACCCCCAGCTTTTCCGCGATGATGCTGGACATGTATCCCAAGGGGGCGATGCATGAACAGCCCTACCGCGAAGGGCAGAATCCTTTTGAAATCGCGCAGTATTTCGACAGCGGCAACTACGTCCTGTCGCGCAACGCCACGTATCGCAACATCTGGATCCAGGGTGGTCCCCGTGCGCGGCTGTTCTTTTCGGATCGCCCGAAACACGCCCCAGCGATGAACAAGACGCCGCTTGTGAAGTGGCACCGGTCCTACGCCTATGTTTCGTCCACCCACATGATGCTGCCCCGGACGCTGAACCTGACCTACGACGACCAGGGCGGCGAGAAACCCTCTGGCGTCCTTCTCCATGCCAAGTTCCTAGACACCTTCGCAGCCAAGGCCGCCGAGGAACTGGCGCGCGGCCAGCACTACGCCCAAAGCGAGGAATACCGCGCCTATCGCGAGGGGATCGCCCGCGAACGCGATCTCTGGTGCAATTGGAGCGAGAAGTATGTCAACTAGCGCCAACTGGAGGTGCTGGGCCTGATGTCGAAAGGAAACTGGGCGTGACCCCCCCGAACCACAGGATGGGTGTGGTCATGCTGTGCCACGCGGCACTGGACCGCGCTGCCCAACTGGCCCGACACTGGGCGATGCACGGCTGCCCAGTGGTGATCCACGTCGATGCCAAGACGCCGCAGGATCAGTTCGACGGCCTGCAGACCGCGCTCCACGACCTGCCCGACATCCGCTTTTCGCCCCGCTCGCCCTGCGAATGGGGCAGCTTCGGCATCGTGCAGGCCACGCTTGACGCCTGCGCTGTGATGCTGGCCGAATTTCCGCAGGTCACCCATGTCTTCCTCGCCTCCGGCTCTTGCCTGCCGATCCGACCGGTCGGTGCCTTGCAGGCACAGCTTGCCAATCATCCCGACACCGATTTCATCGAAAGCGTCACTACCGCTGATGTCGGCTGGACGGTCGGCGGCCTGAACGAGGAACGCTTCACCCTCCGCTTCCCGTTTTCCTGGAAACGCCAGCGCCGCCTGTTCGACGGTTACGTCACCCTGCAACGCGCGCTGCGCTTTCGCCGTCGAATGCCCGAGGGCCTTGTCCCGCATCTGGGCAGCCAATGGTGGTGCCTGACCCGTCCCACACTTCAGGCTATCCTGTCCCACCCCGACCGCCCCGGGATCGACCGCTATTTCCGTCGCGTCTGGATTCCGGATGAAAGCTATTTCCAAAGCCTGGTCCGGCAGGTTTCAAGCCGCATCGAAAGCCGGTCGCTGACACTGTCGAAGTTCGACTACCAGGGTCGCCCGCATGTGTTTTACGACGACCATCTGCACCTTCTTAGGCAGACAGACGCCTTCGTCGCCCGCAAGATCTGGCCGCAGGCCGACCTCCTTTACCGGACCTTCCTGACGCCGGACGGCGACCGCGCGCTGGCTTCGGAACCGAGCCCCGGCAAGATCAACCGGCTGTTCGCCAAGGCGGTCGAACGTCGCGTCAAGGGACGCCCCGGACTTTACATGCAAAGCCGCTTTCCGATCCGTGCCCGGGGCGGCACCCAGTCCGCAGCGCCCTATGGCGTCTTTTCAGGCTTTTCCGACCTTTTCCGGGACTTCCACCCCTGGCTGGAGCGTGCACTCGACGCCCGGGTCCACGGCCATCTCTTTGCGTTCGACCGCGTGGAGTTTGCCGGGGGAGAAAGCATCTTCAAGGGCGGGCTTTCCGACAGCCCCACCTTGCGCGACTACAACCCGCGCAGCTTTCTGACCAACCTGATCTGGAACACCCGGGGCGAGACGCAGTGCTTCCAGTTCGGCCCGACCGACGAACAGGACATCGCCCCCTTCATCGCCAGCGACCCCAATGCCACAATCTTCGCCATCACCGGCGCCTTTGCCGTGCCGCTCTGGCGATCGGGCCGCACTGCTGCCGAGGTCCGCCCCGCAGCCGCCCGGCTGCAAAAGGTGGAATCCGATTTCCTCGCCGAACTGACCGGCCCCGAGGCAAAGGCGCGGGTCCGCTTTTGGTCGCTGACCGAGTTCATCGAGAACCCTGCCGAACCTTTAGAGCAGCTTGTCGACCTTTTGAACCCGCGCGCCGCGCATCGGGCGACCGACCTGCCGCAGCTACTGCCGCTTTCAGGCTTCGGCAGCTTCCTGCAGGATCTGCGCAATCAGGGCATGGCTCCGGTCCTGATGGGCGACTTCCCGTCGGACGCCGAGCTTGCCCAGCCCGAACAGCCCTTCGCCCGGCCCCGGATCGTCCGCTAGCATGCCCCGCTTCACCGCCTTCGTCGTCTTCGCCGAAATGCGCACCGGCTCGAACCTCCTCGAAGCCAACCTGAACGCGCTGCCCGGCGTTCACAGCCATGGCGAGGTCTTCAACCGCTATATCCTTGGCAAGAAGGACCGGACCGAACTTTTCGGCATCACGATGGAAGAGCGGGACCGCGACCCACGGCCTTTGCTGCACAAGCTGCGCGAAGAAACCGACGGCCTTCCGGGCTTTCGTTTCTTTCACGACCACGACCTGCGCATTCTGGACGATGTCCTGCCCGATCCCGCCTGTGCCAAGATCATCCTGACGCGCAATCCGCTGGAAAGCTATGTCAGTTGGAAGATCGCCCAGGCGACCGACCAGTGGAAATTGACCAATGCCCGGCGGCTGAAGACCGCAAAGATCTGGTTCGATGTCCCGGAGTTCGTCGGCCTTCTGCGTGAGTTCCAGGCTTTCCAGCTTCTGCTGATGCAATCGCTGCAAACCACCGGCCAGACCGCCTTTTACCTTGATTACGAAGACCTCGGCTCGCTTGAGGTAATGAATGGCCTTGCCGCCTTTCTTGGGGTCGAGGGTCGGCTGAAAAGCCTTGATGACACGCTGAAAAAGCAGAACCCTGGCCCGCTGGAAGACAAGCTTGAAAACCCCGAGGCCCTGGCCGAGGCCATCGCCGCTGTCGATGTCTTCAACCTTGGCCGCACCCCAAGTTTTGAACCGCGTCGCGCAGCCGGAGTGCCGAACGCGCTCGCCTCGGACGCGGGTCTGCTGTTTTTCCCGATCCGCACTGGTCCTGAAACTGCGATCCGCGACTGGTTCACCACGCTGGGCGACGTTACCGAAGGCTTCGAACAGAAGTCGCTGCGCCAGTGGAAGCGCAAGCATCCCGGCCACCGCAGCTTTACCGTGCTGCGCCACCCGCTTCTGCGCGCCCATGTCGCCTTTCGCCGCAAGATCGTGCTGGGCGAAGCGCCGGACCTGCGCCGCATCCTGATCAACGGTTTCCTGGCCGAGCTTCAGCCCCCGGGCGAGCCCTTTGCGACCGTCCAAGCCGAACGTGCAGCCTTCAGCATCTTCCTGAATTACTGCCGTCTGGCCGTGGGCGGGCAGACGGGCGCGCGTGTCGATCCGGGTCTTGCCAGCCAGACCGCGCTCGTTCAGGGCTTCGCCAACTTTCAGCCGCTCGACCATCTTTTGCGCGAAGATCGCCTTGCTGAAGGCCTTGCCGCCCTTGCCGCCGAGACGGGTGTGGCACCCCCCGCCCTCACCGCCGACCCGGCAGAGACCGCGCTGCTGTCGGTCTGGGATGAAACTGTGGAATCTGCGGCCGCCGAGGCCTATGCGCGCGACTACATGGGCTTCGGTTTCAGCCGCTGGCACAGGTGACCCCGCCGGGTTCGGCGGCGTCTTCCTTTGGGACTACAGCCCCGCTTAGGCCGCTTGCGGTGCCCGTGCTTCGGTCAGGATCGCATACAGCTTGGCCGGGTCGGAATTGGCCCGCAACTTGGCAACAACCGCCGGATCGCGCATCGTGCGGCTGACCAGTGCCAGCGCCTTCAGATGGTCGACCCCGGAATCTTTCGGCGCAAAAAGGCCGAACACAAGGTCCACCGGCTGCCGGTCGACGCTGTCATAGTCCAGCGGCTTTTCCAGGCGCAGAAAGACGCCGATGATCCCTTTCAGGTCTTCCAGCCGCGCATGGGGCAGTGCGATGCCATGCCCCACACCGGTCGGCCCCAGTGTCTCACGCTCCTGTAATCCGTCAATCGCTGCCGCCCCGCTCAGGCCATAGGCTTGCGCCGCGATTTCGCCCAGCTCCTGAAACAGCCGCTTTTTCGAGGTGAACTGTCCGACCACGCGAACAGCGCCTGGGACAAGTAGCTTGGAAAGTTCCATGAGACGGCGATGATCCTGCGCGATTGCGGCGCGTTATTTGCTGTTGCGAGGGTCGATCCAGCCGATGTTGCCGTCGTCACGACGATACACGACGTTCACGCCCCCATGGCCCTCGTTCCGGAACACCAGCATCCGCTGACCTGCAAGCTCCATCTGCATCACGGCCTCGCCCACGGTGATCGAAGGAATCTTCGTCTCCATCTCGGCGATGACCACGGGCTGAAGCGTTTCGGGCTCAACTTCGTCGGCATCCTCGGTTCCGGCGAGGATATACGAGGACGCACCGCCAAATTCAACAGGGCCCGAACGGTTCGAGTGGTGGTTGCGGATCCGCCGCTTGTAGCGGCGAAGCTGCTTGTCCATCTTCTCGCGGCTGGATTCGAACGCGGCATAGATTTCGGCCGCATGGCCCTTGGCCTGCGCGGTCAGGCCTGTGGACAGGTGGATTACAGCCTCGCAGACGTATTCATGCGCAACCCGCGAGAAAACCACGACACATTCCGTCGGGCGTTGAGCATACTTCTCAACGACTTCGCCCATTTCCGCCTTCACATGGGTCTGAAGAGCCTCACCGACGTCGATCTGTTTTCCACTGATCTGGTAGCGCATGGTCTCTCCTTTTCGCATGCTGACGCGCCTGCGGGGGTCAGTCCCCGCCGGTCTGTCCTTCCGGGTATGGTCTTGAATGACACCGCATCACGTCGTCTCTGCCAGGTGGAGACACCGCAGAAATCCGGGATGGGACATGGGCAGGAAACGCGCTCATTTAGGGTATTTGGCGCTACCGAAAGGCAAATTGTCAACCGAATCGATTCTTTGGGAACCCGGCCCCGCCTAGACGATCCGGAAGTTCTCGCCCAGATAGACCCGCCGCACGGTTTCGTCCCGCACGACCTCGTCCGTGGTGCCCGACATCAGCACGCGGCCGTCGTGCAGGATATAGGCGCGGTCCACGATTTCCAGCGTTTCGCGGACGTTGTGGTCGGTGATCAGGACCCCGATCCCGCGCGCCTTCAGATCATGCACCAGATGGCGGATTTCCCCGACAGCGATCGGATCGACCCCCGCGAAGGGTTCATCCAAGAGAAGGTATTTCGGGTCCGCCGCCAGGCAGCGCGCAATCTCGACCCGCCGCCGTTCGCCGCCCGACAGGGCCAGCGCCGGGGTCCGCCGCAGATGGGTGATGGAAAACTCTGACAGAAGCTCCTCAAGCCGTTCCCGCCGCTTGTGCCGGTCGGGCTGGACGATTTCCAGCACGGCAAGGATGTTGTCCTCGGCTGACAGACCCCGGAAAATCGACACTTCCTGCGGCAGATAGCCGATCCCCAGCCGGGCGCGGCGATACATCGGCAAGGCGGTCACGTCTTTGCCATCAATCAGAACCTGCCCGCCCTCGGGCATCACCAGCCCCGCGATCGAGTAGAAACACGTCGTCTTCCCCGACCCGTTCGGACCCAGAAGCGCCACAACCTCGCCCCGGCGGAGGTCCATGCTGACATCGCGGATCACCGGGCGCTTCTTGTAGCTTTTCCGCAAGCTGCGGATCTGCAGCCCGGCCGACCCGTCGGTCACCACAAGATCGGGGCGCGAGGCCATCAGTTGCCCCCCGGAACGAAGGTCGTGGTCACCCGACCTTCCATCACCCCGGTCCCGTCCTTGAGGTTGATGGTCAGTTTCTGCCCGGCCATCGCCGACGGCCCTTGCGTCAACAGCACATCGCCCGACAACACGATCACCCCGCTGTCGATCGTGTAGACGGCACCTTGCGCCTCGACGGCATCGCCTAGGTTGGTCACCACCACCCCGCCCGACGCGACGAGTTCCTGGATGTCGTTCTTTTGGGTGCCGTAAGTGACCCGCACTTCACCTGCTGCGAGCTTCATCTCGCCCTGCGTCACGACCACATTGCCGCTGAACACCGCCGACCCGTCGGCATTGTTCACCGCCAACTGATCGGCCTGCACTTCGACCGGCAACGTGGTGTCCTGCTTCAGGTCGCCAAAGGCGATCTTCTGCTGTGCGGTCGCCGCCGTTGCCGACAGCACCAGCGCAAATGCGAAAGATCGAAACGTGAATGCCATGTGTGAAACCCCTGCAGCCGCTTAGCCGCCGGGCTGGTATACCAGCCGGACCGCGCCTTTGAAAACCAGAACATAGGCACCCGGGGTCCGGGCATCCTGACCTAACACCATCCGGTCGGCGCGAATGTCGCCAGCCGGACCTGTCGCCACCACCGGTGCGCGGCTTTCCAGCCCGGTCCGGTCCAGCTTTGCGGCCACCTCCGCCGTCTCCAGCCGGTACCCCGACGATGTGGTGACCGTCACCCCGCCCGACAGGATCATCTCACGCGTTCCGTCGCCCATCACGGCAGAGCCCGCCAGAAGTTCGGTCCGCGCACCATCCGGTGTGTCCAGCGCCAGCCTCAGACTGGCTGCAGTGGCCGCAGCGCCCCCGGTCGCAGGGCGCGCCTCGTCGGCGGACAGTGTCAGCGCCGCGCCATCCGAGGTAGTGCCCGCATAGGTCGGCGCGGTCATCCTCGGTTCCCGCGCAAGAGCCTCGACGTCAACCTCGGCATAGGGAAGTGCTGCCTCGGGGTCGATCCTGCGGGCCACCAGGAACAGGGTTGACAGGATCGCGAGCGCCATTAGTGGCAGGCCGACCTTCAGCCAGCCCACCAACCGCGTGTGTGTGTCCGCCCGCGCCATGGTCACGCGACACCGGCGCGCAGGCAGTCGTGGACATGCAGGATGCCGATGGGCTTGCGGCTGTCCGGGGCCATCACCAGAAGGCAGGTGATCTTGCGGTCGTTCATGAGGGCCAGCGCCTCGCCCGCCAGGGCCTCGGGCGCGATCGTGCGCGGATTGGCGGTCATCACCTCTCCGGCTGTGTGCAGCATGAGGCCGTCCAGATGCCGCCGCAGGTCGCCGTCGGTGATGATCCCGGCCAGATCGCCTTGGTCATCGGTCACGCCCACAACGCCAAACCCGCTTCGGGTGATCTGCAGCAGAACCTCGCCCATCGCGAGGGTGTCGGCCACGAGGGGCGGATCATCATGCATGAGGTCGCGCACCCGCAACAACCGCGCGCCCAGCTTGCCGCCGGGATGGAACATCCGGAAATGATCCGGCGTGAAGGCGCGGTGATCCATCAGCGCTACGGCCAGCGCGTCGCCAAGCGCCAGGGTCATCGTGGTCGAAGTGGTCGGCACGATCCCCTTTTCGCAGGCCTCGGGCACGTCGGGCAGCACGAGGCCCACTGTCGCATGGCCCATCAGAGTCGATCCGGCGCGCGCCGTCACCGCGATCAGCGGAATGGCAAAGCGCTTGGCATGGGCCAGGATGTCGGCCAGTTCGGGCGTCTCACCAGAGTTCGACAGGACGATCAGCACGTCGCCTTCGGCCACCATGCCAAGGTCGCCATGGCTCGCCTCGGCCGGGTGGACGAAATGCGCCGGCGTGCCCGTGCTGGCGAAGGTCGCGGCGATCTTGCGCGCGATATGGCCCGACTTCCCCATGCCCGAGACGATGACCCGCCCTTTCGCGGCCATCAGAAGGCTGACGGCCTTGGCGAAGGTCTCGTCCAGTGCCTCAGCCAGCTGGTCAAGCGCCTCCGCCTCGCGGCGGATCACCCTTTGGCCGGTGGCAAGCAGGTCAGTGGAGGAAGATGTCATTGGTGTCGTTCCAGCCCATAAGGTCCAGTTCGGCCCGGGTCGGCAGGAAAGCGAAAAGCCGCTGGGCAAGGTCGAGCCGGTCCTCACGGATCAGGCGCGCCTCCAGTTCCGCCTTCAGCTGGTGCAGGTAGAGGACGTCAGAGGCGGCATATTCCTTCTGCGCCTCGGTCAGGGTTTCCGCGCCCCAGTCGCTGGTCTGCTGCTGCTTCGAGACATCGACGCCGACAAGGTCGGCCAACAGGTATTTCAGCCCGTGCCGGTCGGTGAAAGTGCGGATCAGCTTCGAGGCGATCTTGGTGCACCAGACCGGCGATGTGGTGACCCCGAAGGCCTGCTTCAGCGCGGCAATGTCGAAACGCCCGAAGTGAAAGAGCTTCAGCGTGCCGGGGTCGGTCAGAAGCCGCTCGAGGTTCGGCGCGCGGGTCTGGCCCTTCCGGATCTGCACCAGATGCGCGTCCCCGTTGCCGTCCGAAAGTTGCACCACGCAAAGCCGGTCGCGGCGCG
The DNA here is from genome assembly GCA_009773055.1 of Paracoccaceae bacterium. Lineage (GTDB taxonomy): Bacteria > Pseudomonadota > Alphaproteobacteria > Rhodobacterales > Rhodobacteraceae > Tabrizicola. Next base: position 3,808 of record WOUW01000004.1, on the reverse strand, counting down.
GATCAAGGCCCATCGTTTCGGTATCGATCGCCACGACGGGGCCAAGGGTCAGGCCGTCGGGAAGGTCTGATTGGTGCAAATGAATGGCCAACGCGCGCTCTCGTTTTCGGGTGCAGCCCCCGGATTACGCTTGCCGCTCCAAAGGGTCAACTGCGGTCCGGGGCTGGAAGCCCCTTGCCGCCCAGCGGTGTTCCGGTTGCGCGCCACTCCTGCGCCGTCAAACAGCCCCGTGCCGGAGGCCAACCATGATGAAGTCCGCCGCATAACCATTGCTATTCATGGCGGGCCTTTGGTTAAACACATCCGCGCCACTCAAGCCAACCTTATGATTTCAAGCAAGACTTGACAGTGCTCCATCATGGGCACCCCCTTCGGCTCCGGTCAGTTCACGACGAACTCCGCATGCAGAGCCCCTGCGGCATTGATGCTTTTCAGGATGTCGATCATATCATGCGGTGCCACCCCCAGCGCGTTCAGACCTGCCACCACTTCGGCCAGATCGGTCCCGCCCCGCACCTCGGCAAGCCCGGTCCCGTTCTTGGCAATCTCGGCACTGGAGCGTGGGACCACTACCGTCTCTCCTTCTGCGAACGGGTTCGGCTGGACCACCAGCGGGCTTTCCTCGACCCGCAAGGTCAGATTGCCCTGCGCCACCGCAACCCGGCTGATCCGCACATCCGCGCCCATCACGATGGTCCCCGACCGCTGGTCGACCACGACCCTTGCGCGCGTCTCGGGCTCCACCATGATGCCCTCGATCCGGCTCAGGACATGCGCCGGCGACCCCATGCCCGTCGCCGCGATGTCCACCGCCACGGTGCCTGCGTCCTGCATCAGGGCCACGCGTGCGCCAAACTCGGCGTTCACGGCCTTCTCGATCCGCTCGGCCGTGGTGAAATCGGCAGCTTTCAGCGCAAGCCTCAGCACCGGCAGGCCCGCGAAGTCGAACTCCACCTCCCGTTCGACCCGCGCGCCCGAGGGGATGCCGCCTGCCGTTGGCACACCCTGGGTCACGCTGGCCGCTTCGCCTGTCACCGAAATTCCGCCCGCTATGATGGTCCCTTGCGCCACTGCATAGATCTGCCCGTCCGCTCCGTTCAGGGGCGTCATGACCAGCGTGCCGCCAAGCAGGCTTTTCGCGTCGCCGATGGCCGAGACGGTGACGTCGATCCGCGCACCTGCCCGGGCAAAGGGTGGCAGCTGCGCGGTGACAAACACCGCTGCCACGTTCTTTGGTCGAAACTGCTCGCCCGTGACATTTGCCCCAAGCCGCTCGAGGAGGTTGGCCATGATTTCTTCGGTGAACGGCGCGTTTCGCAACCCGTCGCCGGTGCCGTTCAGCCCGACCACAAGGCCATAGCCCACGAGGTCGTTGCCTCGAACCCCGTCGAACTCGACCAGGTCCTTGATCCGGATCGGTTCGGCCAGCGCAGCGCCTGCGGTCAGGATCAGGGCCAGGAAAAAGCGGATCATCTGAGATACTCCGTAAGGCTGAGGCGTGAGACGCGGGCGGTCACGAGGTAGAGCGATTCAAGCTGTGCCCGGACGGTTTCCAGCCGGGTTGCGGCCTCGTAAGGATCGACCGAGCCGATGTCGGATCGCAGGATGCCCAGAGCGGTTTCCTCGGCCCCGTTGCGGGTGCGGGCAGTCTCGATCTGCGCCTCGACGGTGCCGATGCGGGCCGAAAGCGTGATCCTGCCTTCCTCGCCGCGCATCAGGTTCTGCCCGGCGGTTGCGGCCAGACGCGCGCGTTCGGACGGATCAGCGGCAAGTGCGCCCCGGTCCAGAAGCGCTGCCATCGCGAAGCCCGAAAGCGTATCGCGGATCGTCGGGTCCATTGCCGTCGTTGAAAGGTCGGCGGTTTCGTCCGGCGCAATGGGGGACGGGGACAAGCCCGCGCCACCTTGGTAGAAGGCCCCGAACCCAAGCGGGTCATTGAACCATGTGGTCACCGCCGCCGCCACCTGTCCCGCCGTCGTCGCCCCGACCGCCGCCGTTTCCAGTGCCGTCAGCATGTCTTCCGCCGATCCAAGTGGCGCGGTGTTCGTCGCCTGCCCGGAAAACACTGCGCGGCCCGAGGCTTGCGTGTTCAAAAGCCCGACTGCCGAGGCAAGCCGCCCCCTTGCATCGGCAGCAAGCGTGTTGACCTGGGCCGGGGTCGAGACATCGCGCGCGCCCAGGAGCGCGGTCGAAATCCCGCTGGCCAGCTGCGACAGACCGGAGATGGCCGACTGTTGCGCCGCGGTGTGGACTGCGGCGTCCGTCGCCGTGGAGCGATACGCCGAAAGCCGCGACAGGCTGGCATCGATGGCCAGGAGGGGCGCGAAATCGCCCCGCAGCGTCGCGCCGATGTCGGAGTGTTTGCCGCTGGCCACCTCTTGTGCGGCGCGCTGCACCTGGCCGCGCAGATCCGCCCCCTGGCGGGCCAGAATGTTCGTCAGGCTTGCGTCGCCAACCGATACCCGCATCATCGGCCCAGCCTGATCAGCGTGTCGATCATGTCGGCCACGGCCTGGATGACCTTGGCGTTGGCGGCATAGTTCTTCTCGATCACCAGAAGCTCCTGCATCTCCCGGTCGGTATCGATGCCGTTCTGCGCCTCAAGATCGCCCAGCGCCGTCAGTTTTGCCGCAGCGAAGGTCTGTTCGGACTGCGCCGATAGCCGCTTTGCCGACACATCGGACAGAATATCGCTCGTCAGGGTGGCAAAGCTGCGGGTGCCAGCGGAAAAGCCAGTCGAAGACAGCGGCCGCGTGCCGGTAAGGGTGCTGTGCAGCGCGGTCAGCAGCGTCCCGTTGCCGGGCGGCCCTTCGGTCAGCGCGCCAAGCCCATCGCGCAGGCGGAAGATCGCACCACCTTGTGCAGGGTCGGCAGCCGCGTTGAGGGACAGGCGTCCGGCGAGACCTGCCTCGTTCAAGGGATCGAAGGCTGCGCCAGCATCGGTGAAAAGGCCGGGATCACCCGGCATCAGTGTCGGATCGACCCCGGCAGAAGCAAAACGTTCGACCAGATCGCGGGCGACTGCATCAAGCTTGCCCTGGGCCGACACGAGACCCCGCCGTATCGTAGGGACGCCCGTTGATGGTGATGCAAGACAGCCCGCCCGACGCCTGCGTCATCTCGGGAGTGATCGTGTGGGTGCTGGAAAAGCCGATGACGGCGGGAGAGCCATCGAGAAGCGGCGCGCCTCCGACCGTGAACAGCGCGATCTGGTTGAGATCCCGGGGGATTTCGCGGACCGGCACGATGGCCGAGATCTGATCCACAAGCCGCTGGCGTTCGTCGAGGAGCGCCGAGACATCGCGCCCGGCCCCGGTAAAGGAGCGCAGTTCGACGTTGAGTTCGTGCAGTTGCGAGATGGTGGCGTTCAGCCGCCCAACCTCTTCGCCAATCCGCCGGTCGGCCGTGGCGCGGGCCGCCTGGATGTCGTCGGTGGCGGCGGCCAGCCCATCGGTCAGCGATCTTGCGGTCGTGGCAATCGCACCCAGCCGCGCTTGCGACTCCGGGCGACCAGCTGCCTCGACCAAGGCCTGATCGAAGGCGGCCAGCCGGGAGGCAAGCGACCCCGCGCTGTCGGGCGTGCCAACCGCCTGCTCCAGCCGCTTCAGGAACTCGGCCCGGACTTCACGATCCCCGCCGCCGGCCTGGGCGATCCGACGTTCGCCCAGAAGATGGCGGTCGACATCGCGGGTGACGCCAAGGATCTGCACCCCCTTCTATGGTTGCCGCCCGTGATGCAAGTTGCTTTTGACGCTTCCTGAGGTGTGATCGAGTGCGGTCTTCTATCAGGCCTTTTGTGCGGCATTTC
>WOUW01000071.1 GCA_009773055.1 Paracoccaceae bacterium | reverse complement strand
GAGAACGGCTACCGGGTCATGGACACCGAATGGCACCGCATCACCTGCTTCAACGGTCTCGGCAAGACCGTCGCAGAGCACTGCGAAAAGGGCATGAAGGTCCTCGTCCACGGACGCATCCACTACACCAAATGGACCGACGCAACCGGCACCGACCGCTACGGCTGCGAGATCATCGCCGAGAAGGTCGACTTCCTGAGCCGCCCGAAATCGGCCGAGAACGAAAACCCCGAGCTGGTCGACCGCGACGACGAGATCCCGTTCTGAGGAACGGGGTCTCCCCCTCGGGCCCGGCGGGGGAACCCGCCGGGTTCTGGGCTTCCCTCCGGTCGAATGCCCCTCCCGTCCAACCGGTCATTTCGATAGCTGGGCCGCCCCAGAAATCGAAGGATGGAAAATGAAATCAACGTCTTCTGCACTCACGCCGCGCAAGATCGCCGAGTTTTGCAAGAGCCGGTTCACGATGATCTTCACCGAAGGTGAGGTGCGCTTGCTCTACGGCTGCTTGGTCGACATGCTCGAGCGAGCCGAATACCCGCCCTATCGGGGCAGTGGCCTCGACTTGCCGTCTCTGTCGGCCATGCTCGACATCGATGTCGAGAGGCTCCGCGCCCATCGGGTGCACTTGCAGCCGATCTTCGATGCTGTGGCACGGGAGGTTTCAAATGTCGCCTTGCGCCCGGCTCGCACCCCGAGCCGGGCGATGCGCTCCAAGGTCACCGTGCCTTCCGCGAACCCCGCCGACGTTCCAGCGACCAGCAGTGAGAAGGTTCGAAAGAGGCCCGGCGTCCGCCCGAGAGCGATCGTCGAGTTTCCCGAGCCACTGGACACGACATGGAAGGACCCCGCGACCTTTGGCGAAGCCCTTCAACTGCATGCCCGTCGTCATGACGAAACCATCTACCACCTTTACAACGCGGTGGTGAGACCCGAGGACGGCGTCAATCGCAGCACGCTGATCAGCTGGGGGCGCGGCAAGAAGGTCCCGCGCGCCGCGATCAGCCTGGAAATTCTTGGGCGGATCGAACGGCGCTATCGGCTACGCGCAGGCTACTTCCTGAGCCTGTCCGGTACTCCGGATCGAGCACCAGGCGATTTTGATCTGGACGACATCTCCCCATCTGAGCGCCGGCGTTTGGCTTGGCACCTCCCCGAAGATTTCAACCGACGGTCAAGCCAGGAAAAGGCAGAAATCCTGAACTGGGTCCGCACCGTGATCATCAGCGGGTCAACAGACTATCGCAGGTATCAGGCAGCGGCCATTCGCCAGCGCTATGCGGTTCGCTTCAGCTGTGCCTCGGGGCCGGTCCGCAAGTCTTCACCCGCACGGACGCCGGAAGAGTCTGGCATCGTCATCGCGTCCAAGCGTCTGAACGACGAGATGGCCGAACTCCTTCGCTTCAAGACCTCGACCTTCGCCGCCTTCGGCATGCAGCGGAATGGGGTCTGGGGCACGGAGACAGCGTCCCAGAAGGTGGAGCATTTCGGGCTATGGTTCGGGGCGTTTGTCGCGCCACCAGAGAGTGAAGTGCTGGGGCTCGGCGTGGATCCGAAGCTTTTGACCTTTGCGATGATGATCTTCCCGCAGGTCTGGGATTGGTACCTACACTGGCGAGAGCGCCGGCGCGGCTTCTACACGAAATGGGAGATCGACGTCCTATCGATCGCTGCAGCGATCTGCCGAGAAGAGACCGGTTGGCTGCGTCAATCGCCCCGCATGGGGAGCAGCCTTAAGCCGATTCAGGGCTTGGTCACTGAGGCTGATATCAACGCGGTGCAGTCGGATTGGCCTGCTGCCTGCGACCGCATGTACAAACACGCCCGCCGCCGGATCAAAGAGATTGATCGCGTTGCCCGCATTCATCGCGATCCCTTCGAGCCTATTCTGCCCGTGCTCGAAGCGCCAAGCCCCGTCGGTGAGTACCGCAAGATCACCGAAGAAATCCTGCGGCGGATGCCAGACGAACGGCACAACGCCCGTGCGGCGGCAGAAGCTGTCCGCGCTTTCCTGATGCTGCGTATCGGCCTTCACACGGGGCTGCGACAGAAGAACTTGCGCGAACTGCTGCTGTGCCAGCCTGGGACCCTGCCGACCTCGGAGCGCAAGCTGGAGGACCTGAAACGTGGCGAGCTGCGTTGGAGCAGCCGCGACCAGGGTTGGGAAATCCTGATCCCGTCGGTCGCCTTCAAGAACGCCAACTCATCGTTCTTCGGCTCAAAACCATTTCGCCTGATCCTTCCGGACCTCGAGCGGCTTTACGAACTGATAGAAGCTTGGATCGAGCGCCATCGCGCGCGTCTGATCGGCGAGGCGGCTGACCCGGGCACGTTCTTTGTCAAGACGGCGAAAATGACCAGCACCAACGCGGCCTACTGCCAGAACACATTCTATGAGGCGTGGAGGACGACGATCCAGCGCTACGGCATCTATAACCCATGGACCAAGCGAGGGGCGATTGAAGGCCTGTTGCCGCACGGACCGCATAATGTGCGTGATGTCCTTGCCACCCATATCCTCAAGCGCACCGGGTCCTACGAGCAAGCGAGCTATGCCATTCAGGACACCCCGGATATGGTCGCACGGCACTACGGTCGGTTCCTGCCTCAGGACAAATCCGAGATCGCGGCAAGGATCCTGAATCAGGTCTGGGAAGCGGCCTGATCAATCAAGAAGAGCTGTGGGCCAGGAACATCTCGGTCCACAGCTCTGAGCCGAGAGCGGCGCAGCTTAGTGGCGCGTGCTAGTGGCGGAGGTTCGCTTTGCCGTAGATTTTTCCAATGTAAAAGAATATGTTGCCTAAGACATCTAGTGGCATTCCGGAGTCCGCTTGACCTACATCGTGTCCCCATCGCGGATAGAGCCTGCCCGGCTCGAAGATGGCATCCCGCTTGAGTTGGTCGAGACGGCAAACCGGCTGATTCAGTCGTCGCGCGGTTTGGGCCGGAACTTGCCTGTCCGTACCCTGGCCGATTTGGCCGCGATGGTGCGGATGATGAACAGCTACTATTCCAATAGAATCGAGGGCAACAACACCCGTCCGCGCGACATCGAACGCGCACTCGCCGGTGATTTTGATGCTGATCCGGGACGTCGGGCGCTGCAGCAAGAACATGCGGCTCATGTCCGGTTGCAGGAAGAGATCGACCGCCGGGCGGTGGAAGGTACGCTCGCTGACCCGAGCGATCCGTTGTTTATCAAATGGCTGCACGAAGCCTTCTATGAAGGTGCCACAGAAGAGATGGTGACATTGCGCCATGCAGGTCAGGTAGTACGGATCGTTCCCGGGGAATGGCGGCAGGGTGACGTGGAAGTTGGCGCCCATGTCCCGCCCCCGTTTGATGCTGTTCCCTCGTTCATGGCGCATTTCCACACGCGGTTTCGGTTGGATTGGCTGCATGGGCAGGTCACGCGCACACTCGCCCTGGCGACGGCGCACCATCGCTTCAACTTCATCCACCCGTTCTACGACGGGAACGGTCGCGTCAGCCGTTTGATGTCGCATGCGATGGCTCATCACGCCGGGATTGGGGCAGGCGGGCTTTGGTCAGTTTCGCGTGGCTTGGCACGCGGTCTGCAAGACGGTCTCCCGGGCCGCGAGGAGTACCGCGAGATGATGCAACTTGCTGATCGTGTCCGTCAGGGCGACCGTGATGGGCGCGGGAACCTCTCTTTGGCAGCGCTGGTCAGCTTTACCAAATGGTTCCTGGCGGTCTGCGAGGACCAGGTCACCTTCATGGCGGGCATGTTCGACTTCGACCGACTGGGCGAGCGGCTGGCCCGTTACGCTGCGCTTTCGGGTCTGGGCGAGAGGGCAGGGGACCTCCTGCGCATCATCCTCCTGCGTGGCAAGGTCGAACGTGGAGACGTGGCCGCCCTGCTGGGCGTGGCCCCACGAACTGCACGGGCCACGATGAAATCCCTCCTGGACGATGGAATCGTCGGGTCCGAGACTCCGCGTGGTGCCCTGATGCTGCGCTTTCCAAGCAAAACCCACGATGTGCTGTTTCCACGTCTGTTTGATGCCGTTTGACGGCGGCTGATCTCTGGATCGTACGGGAAGGCTATCGCACCTACGGCTCGAGATCGTCGGTGTTGAAGACGGCGATAGGGCTGAGGGAGCAGACCTGGCCGCCTGAGCCTGGGCAGTGCATGAGGGGCCTGCCGAATGACGGGCCTCTCACCGATCACACCCTCGTCCCGCGATGCTGCAGAGCACCAAAGGATTCATCCGCCAAGAAGAAGGTCTTCAACTGAGAGCCTTCCCGGGAGGCTGGCGGCGTTCCGAGCATCAGCGGGACAACCGGCTCCTAACGTTTGGGCACCATCCCCCGCTCGCCATTCCCTTCCTTGCCCCGAATCCTGTCTTCGAGATCAACCCGCGAGGGGTCGGACTACGGGCGAGCCCGTGCCGCCGGGTGGATTCGGACGAGCCGAACGCACCCGGTGATGTCAGCCAGTCTTCGGGCCTGCGGGGTCCTGTCGCGCGGGGGATGGTCCCCGCCTCCAAGACAGGAGCCAAACAGATGTCCCGCAAAGATGCACACGCCTTCGCGTCGACGGCATGCGTCGACCCCTCGCTGCCACGCTCATGGTCTCGATCGTCGTCTTCCAGGCAGGGGATGGAACCTTCGGCGCCGTCCCCGCCGATGAAATCGACGGCGACGAAGTCGTGATCGTCTCGGAGTATGACCCGTTCCAGATTATGGCCCGCTGAGGGCCATGACGCCTGCAAGCCCTTGCCGCGCCGAGCTTTTCGCTCGGCGCTACGCACTTGGA
>WOUW01000070.1:4937-9513 GCA_009773055.1 Paracoccaceae bacterium | reverse complement strand
CGGGTCCGGGTCGGCGACTGGCGGGGGGTCTATGTGATTGAGGACGGTCAGCTGGTGGTCCTGGTGGTGCGGGTCTCGCCGAGGGGTAGGGCGTATGGGTAGTTGGGGCTAGAGTTGGTTTTTGCGTCTATTGCGCGAACTTGAAAAGATTAAGAACTCCAAGGCGCGTAGCGGACTAATCTCGTATCCAAATTGGATCTTTATACGACCCGTGGTCTGAGAAATGCTATCTATCCCAGCGGGAAGGAGTTCGCGCATTGCATCCATGTACGAAGCGTACTGCGCCGAAGATTCATATTGATCCCGGCGAGATAAGCCAAAAGCTCTGGCTATGTGACTGTCCCAAATTGGGAAAACTTGGGGATTTAGGAAATGCAAGAACTTGCTGCTTCCGACCCAGCTATTGTTGACCGGTGGGGCGTTAAATTCACGAATAACCCCAATACCAGAATCAATATCGCTAACACGCTTGACACGCTTTAGCTGCTCATCGGAAATCTCTAAGGAGCGCAGAATCGTCGGCATCCAACCATAGACGGCAAGCGCTAGAGAAACCGCTTCCTCGGCGTTCTGCACGGCAGCGCCAAGCCCTACCAGCGCCTTGTACTGCGGCAGGTAATTCTCAGACGAATGAATGAAACTCTCAATCTCAACTTCAGAGAAGTCTACAATTGGCAGTGTAAGCGCCACAATCCACCCCTTTTCCCATGTTGAACATGGATGAGCCTAGTGGACCGGTCCCGTCGTATCAATTAGATCTTTTGTTCACCCATCCATCTTCAACGCCGCGATGAACGCTTCCTGCGGGATTTCCACTTTCCCGAACTGGCGCATCTTCTTCTTGCCCGCCTTCTGCTTCTCCAGAAGCTTCTTCTTCCGGGTCGCGTCGCCGCCGTAGCATTTGGCGGTCACGTCCTTGCGCATGGCGGACAGGGTCTCGCGGGCGATCACCCTCCCCCCAATTGCGGCCTGGATCGGGATCTTGAACATGTGGCGGGGGATCAGGTCTTTCAGCTTCTCGACCATCGACCGCCCGCGCGCCTCGGCCCTGTCGCGGTGGACCATCATTGACAGCGCATCGACGGGTTCGTCGTTCACCAGGATCGACATCTTGACCAGGTTGTCCTCGCGGTATTCCGAGAGGGTGTAGTCGAAGCTGGCATAGCCTTGCGTGACCGATTTCAGCCGGTCGTAGAAGTCGAACACCACTTCGGCCAGCGGCAGGTCATAGACCACCATCGCGCGGTTGCCGGCGTAGCTGAGGTCAAGCTGGATGCCACGGCGGTCCTGGCACAGCTTGAGGATATCGCCGAGGTATTCGTCGGGGACCATGATGGTCGCCCTGATCCGCGGTTCGTCGATGTGGTCGACATAGGTGAGGTCGGGCATGTCGGCGGGGTTGTGCAGATCGCGCACCTCGCCGTCCTTCATATGGAGGTGAAAGACGACCGAGGGGGCCGTTGTGATGAGGTCGAGGTTATATTCACGCTCCAGCCGGTCGCGGATGACTTCGAGGTGCAGAAGGCCAAGGAAGCCGCAGCGGAAGCCGAAGCCAAGCGCCGCGGAGGTTTCCATCTCGCTGCTGAAGCTGGCGTCGTTGAGCGACAGCTTTTCGATGGCGTCGCGGAGGTTTTCGAAATCGGCGGCGTCGACGGGGAAAAGGCCGCAGAAAACCACGGGTTGCGCGGGCTTGAAGCCTGGAAGCGCCTCGGCGCAGCCTTTGCGTTCGTGGGTGATGGTGTCGCCGACGCGGGTGTCGCGGACCTGCTTGATCGAGGCGGTGAAGATGCCGATCTCGCCCGGGCCAAGCTCGGCGATGTCGACCATCTGGGGCTTGAGGACAGCGAGTTTGTCGATGCCGTAGACGGCGTTGGTCTGCATCATGCGGACGCGGTCGCCCTTGCGGATTGTCCCGTCCATCACCCGGATCATCACGACAACGCCCAGGTAGGCGTCATACCAGCTGTCGACCAGCATGGCCTTGAGGGGGGCCTCGCGATCGCCCTTGGGCGCGGGCAAGCGGGTGACGATGGCTTCCAGCACGTCAGGAATGCCAAGGCCGGACTTGGCCGAGATCATGATGGCCTCCGAGGCATCAAGGCCGATGACGTCTTCGATCTGCTGCTGGACGCGTTCGGGCTCGGCCGCCGGAAGGTCGATCTTGTTCAGAACCGGCACGATCTCGTGACCTGCGTCCAGCGCCTGATAGACGTTGGCGAGGGTCTGGGCTTCGACGCCTTGGCTGGCATCAACAACAAGAAGCGAACCTTCCACGGCGCGCATGGAGCGCGAAACCTCGTAGGCAAAGTCGACGTGGCCGGGGGTGTCAATGAGGTTCAGGATATAGGTCTTGCCGTCGCGGGCCGGGTATTCGATCCGGACGGTGTTGGCCTTGATAGTGATGCCGCGTTCACGCTCGATGTCCATCGAGTCCAGCATCTGCGCCTTCATGTCGCGCGCAGCCACCGTGCCGGTCATCTGGATGAGCCGGTCGGCGAGAGTGGATTTGCCGTGGTCGATGTGCGCCACGATGGAGAAGTTGCGGATCTGGGAAAGCTCGGTCATGGGGCCGCATATAGCCTGTGCGGAAGAAGGCGGGAAGGGCCTATGCGGCAAGGATTGCAGGGGTTTCGCGCTTGCAGCGTCGGGGAGGGAATTCCGGGCGGGCGGGGTGCGGCGCAAAGCGGCGCATTTCTGTGGGCCGCGGCTGTGCGAGTGTGACCGCTACTGTATCTTGTGGAAGGGATGCAGGCCAGCCGCGAGCCATTGCGGCTGTCGGCCAGAATCCGCCAAACCACTGATGGGCTTGAAAAATTTGTTTTGAATCGGCATGATGGGTGGCAGAAAACGACTGGCGAGGCAGGGTGCGTCATGCAGCCACCGGACCGGCAACGAGGCAGAGCGAATGAAATCCTACATCCTTGCGGCCGCTGGTGCGGCGACTTTTGCGCTGGTCACCGGCATGGCGGAAGCCGGGCCGATCGAGCGGGCCTGCATGGCCTCGGACCGGGGCGGGAACCGGTCCTTGTGCGGCTGCATCCAGCAGGCGGCGGACATGACGCTGTCGGGCGGCGACCAGAAGCGGGCGGCGAAGTTCTTCAAGGACCCGGAGGCTGCACATGCGACCTGGACCTCGCAGTCCAAGTCGGACGATGCGTTCTGGGACCGCTACAAAAGCTTTGGCCAGACCGCCGAAGCCTATTGCGCCGGTTAAGACCACAGGACTGACGGATCCCTAGCTGAGCCCCCGGACCTGATCCGGGGGATTTGGCGAAAGCGCGATCATTGCGCTTGGTCACCCTAGATCATGTAGGACAGGTTGGAAAACGCGAAAGGCCCCGCCTTCATCCAGAAGGCGGGGCCTTTTCGGTATTGAAAGCCGGATCAGGCCGAGGCTTGCGCCTTGGCGATGTCCTTCTTGATCTTCTGGGCGGCGGTCGAGAGTTCCTCGTCCTTGGCCTTGGCTAGATAGGCGTCAAGGCCGCCACGGTGGTCAACCGAACGCAGCGCCGCAGCGGTGACGCGCAGCTTGAACGACTGCCCCAGCACGTCCGAGATCATGGTGACCTCGTTCAGGTTCGGCAGGAACCGACGGCGGGATTTGTTGTTGGCGTGGCTGATCGTGTTGCCCGACATCGGCCCCTTGCCGGTGAGTTCGCAGACGCGCGACATTTTGGTTTTCCTTCGATTCGTCAAAAGCGGGAGAAGGCAGGGAATCCCCGGCCCTCGAATTGGATTGGGGGCGTGTAAGGGGAATCCCGGGTGACGTCAAGCAGCGGAACGCAGGCAGACGGATGGCAGATGAACGCCGTGCCGCGCAAGTCGGAGTTTCGGCCGAGGTCCGCCCGCCGCCTGCAGGTTGTCGAAGCGGGGGGGGTCCACTGCCACACCCCCGGAGGATACTTGTCGCAGAGAAAGCAGGTTGGCGGGTCGGGTCGGATCAGGGGATCGGCAGGCTTCGGGCAAAGGCGCGGCGGCCTTCAGGGCTGAGGCGAAGCCGGGCCCAGCCGTAAGCCTCGATCCGCGCGAAAGGCGAGCGGCCGAGGCAACCACCGAGGTGGCTGTTCGTTCGGAAAAGTCGAGGCAGTCGCGGCAGCGCGGCGCCCGCGTCGGTGCAAGGCCGGTCGCGGCAAGTCCCGCTTCGGATCGACCCCAACCATCCAGCGCGCGGGATCGGGCAAGGCCGGCTTGCGGCGGCGTGTGCGGCATGCAAGCTGCGCGACCGGGGGGGATCACATGGCATTTCCGATCCATGAACTTGCGGCGCTAGGCACCGCGACCTGCTGGGCAGCGACGGGGATCATCGCCTCGGACGCGATCCGGGCGCTAGGGGCGTTCCATTTCAACCTGATCCGGCAAGTGTTCGTCACGCTGATCTTGGCGGGGATCGTGCTGGTTTCAGGCACACTGGGCCTACCGGGCTGGGACGCGATGGCGGTGCTGGCGGTGTCGGGCGTGGTCGGAATCCTGCTGGGCGATACGCTGAACTTCGCTGCGGTGGGGCGCTTGGGGCCGCGACGGGCCGGGGCGGTCTTTGCGCTGAATGCGCCAATGGCCGCGTTCCTGGGCTGGCTGG
>WOUW01000070.1:0-4898 GCA_009773055.1 Paracoccaceae bacterium | reverse complement strand
GAGCGGCTGGGGGCTCAGGCCTGGGCCGGCGTTGCGGTGACGGTGGCGGGGGTCGCGCTGGCGATCCTGGGGCGTCCCGCCGAGGGCGCGCACCGGCTGGAGCAGATGCGCGGCGGTTTGCGGATCGGGTTGCTTTTCGGGCTTGGCGCGGCTTTGGGACAGGCGGCGGGGACGCTGATCGCGCGGCCCTACATGGCGGGGGGGCTTGACCCTTATGTCGGGTCGTTGATCCGGGTCGGGGCTTCGGGGGTAGCGATGGGGATGCTAGCGGCCCTGCCCATCGCGCCACCCCGCCCGCAAGTGGTGACCGCGCGGGTGCTGGTCCTGACGGCTGCAACAGCGCTGGTCGGGCTTCTTTTGGGAATGACGCTGTTTCTGTATGCGCTGCAGGGGTCGCAGACCGGGATCATCGCGACGCTGTCGGCGATGTCGCCCGTGATCATCCTGCCGCTTTTGTGGCTGCGCACCGGGCAGCGGCCAAGCGGGAAAAGCTGGGCCGGGGCAGCGTTGGCAGTGGCGGGCCTGGCGCTGATCTTCACACGGTAAGAGTGCTGAGTTTAAGTTTCTGCCAGCGCCTCGGCCCGTTCAAGGGCGGCGGCGACGGCTGACAGGCGGTTCTTCCGCAGGCAGCACTCGGCCCGTTCGCGCCAGTAGCGCATCGATCCCGCGCGGAGGTCCCGGTGCAGGTGGATCACGTCGGACGCTTGCAAGCGGGAGGAGAGGCTGAGCCTTTGCAGGGCGCGGAAACCGCCGACATGGCCGAGGGCTGCCGTGCCGGGATGGCCGCCAAAGGCAAGCCGAGCGCGGGCCATGCCGGGCAGAAGGGCGGCGATGTGGCCGGCGTGCAGATGATCCAGCCGGTAGAAGGGATCGAAGACCACGACACCGGACAGGTCCTTGCGGGCGTGGGTGGCAAGATCCCCGGCGATGGGGTCGAAGGTGGTCGCTTCGGGATAGCGGTCTTCCTCGGGCACCACGGCGGGGTCGAGCGACACTTGCGGCGAGACGACAAGCGCCTGGTTCAGCCGCAGGGCGCGGGAAAAGCGCAGCGTGGCATAGCCGCCCATGGAAAAGCCAAGGGCCCGGGCGGTCAGGAACCGGACGCGGGTGGCTTTGAGCGCCGCTTCCAGGGCGGGGGTTTCCGCGTTCAGGAACCAGTCGTTCCAGCGGGTCTGGATGTGCAGATGCGCGTGGCCTGCGGTCAGGGCGCGCTGGACAGGGCCAGATTGGGAAAGGCTGCCAGGGTCGGGGACCCATTGCCGGAAGGTGACGTAAAGCGCGGTGGTGGGACGGTCCGGAAGCCAGAGCCGAGCGCGCAGGAAATCGCCGTCGAAGACGGTCTCCGCCACCGGTTCAGGTGTCACGCGCGCCGCCCTAGCAGGGCCAGCATCTCGGCGGCGGCGGCCTCGGGGGTAAGCGCGCCGCTGGCCACGCGGTCGCCAAAGCTGGTCATCAGGCCCTTCTGCGGTTCCTGGCGCAGGGCGGCGAGAAGACCTTCGCGGACCTCGGCTTCGAACCAGTGGCGCGCCTGGGCGGCGCGGGTGCGGTCCCAGTGGCCCTCGGCCTTGCGCCAGGCGGCAAGGGTCTGCATCTCGTCCCAGGCCCCGGGCAGGCCTTCGGCAGAGACGGCGGAAACCGGCAGGGCCTTGGGGTAGTCGGGCGGGTCCTGCGGGCGGCGGCGCAGAAGATGCAGCGCGCCGGAATAGTCGGACACAGTGCGCATCGCGGCGGGCTTCAGGTCGCCATCAGCCTTGTTCACCAGGATCAGGTCGGCCATTTCCATGATGCCGCGTTTCACGCCTTGCAGCTCGTCTCCTCCCGCCGGGGCGAGGAGGAGGAGGAAAAGGTCGGACAGTTCCGCGACCACGGTTTCTGACTGGCCGACACCGACGGTTTCGATCAGCACCACGTCAAAGCCTGCCGCTTCGCACAGGGCCACGGCCTCGCGGGTGCGGCGGGCGACGCCGCCTAGGTGGGTCTGGCTGGGCGAGGGGCGGATGAAGGCGAGGGGATCGCGCGAGAGGCGTTCCATCCGGGTCTTGTCGCCGAGGATCGAGCCGCCGGAGCGGGCCGAGGACGGATCGACGGCGAGAACAGCAACGCGCAGTCCCTGCCCTGTCAGCATCAGGCCAAAAGTTTCAATGAAGGTCGATTTGCCGACACCGGGCGTGCCTGAAAGGCCGATGCGCAGGGCCTGCGGGCCGTCGCGAAGTTCGGCCAGAAGGCCCAGCGCCTCGGTCCGGTGATCGGGGCGGCCGCTTTCCACCAGCGTGATGGCGCGGGCAAGGGCCCGGCGGTCCCCGGCGCGGATCAGCTTGGCGCGTTCTATCGTGTCCATGCGGTCTTTCTGCCGGATCGGGACGGGCTTGGCGAGAGGCCTTGTCCGGGAATGGGGCGCGACTCTTCGACGAAAATCGGGGCTTTCGGCAGGGCTGGGCGCGCGCGATAAGCGGGCATGGTCGAACTGCCCGTCTCGTCGGTCCTGCCCGAACTTGCCGATGCGCTTGCGTCGCGCGGGATGGCGGTGCTGTAGGCGCCTCCGGGGGCGGGGAAGACGACGCTGGTGCCGCTGGACCTGCTGGCGCGGGGGGTGGTCGCGGGGCGCATCCTGATGCTGGAGCCGAGGCGGCTGGCCGCCCGCGCGGCGGCGGAGCGGATGGCGGAAACGCTGGGCGAGGCCGTGGGCCGGACGGTGGGATACCGCATCCGGGGTGAGACGAAGGTGTCCGGGGCCACGCGGATCGAGGTTGTGACCGAAGGCATCCTGACCCGGATGATCCAGTCGGACCCGGAGCTTCAGGGCGTCGGGCTGGTGATCTTCGACGAGTTTCACGAACGGTCGTTGAATGCAGACCTTGGGCTGGCGCTGTGTCTGGAAGTGCGGGGGGCGCTGCGCGAGGACCTGAAGCTTCTGGTGATGTCGGCGACTTTGGATGCAGGGCCGGTTGCAGCGCTGATGGGGGACGCGCCGGTCGTGACGTCCGAGGGGCGGGCCTGGCCGGTCGAGACGCGCTGGCTGCCCCGTCCGCCGGACGCGTCGCTGCGGCTGGAAGCGCTGGTTGCGGGGGCGGTCAGGGCGGCGCTGGACGAAACGGAGGGCGGGGTGCTGGTCTTCCTGCCGGGCGAAGGCGAAATCCGGCGGGTCGAGGGGATGCTGTCGGGGTTGCCGGGGGTGGCAGTGCGGCCATTGTTCGGAGCGATGGATTTTGCAGCACAACGGGCGGCGCTGGGCCCGGCGGAGGTGCGGAAGGTCGTGCTGGCGACGTCCATCGCAGAAACCTCGCTGACCCTGCCGGATATCCGGGTCGTGGTCGACGCAGGCCGGGCAAGGCGGGCGCGGTTCGACCCGAACTCGGGCATGTCGCGGCTGGTGACAGAACGGGTGACCAAGGCCGAAGCCGAGCAGCGCCGGGGGCGCGCGGGGCGGGTGGCCGAAGGGATCTGTTACCGGCTGTGGACCAAGGGGGAGGAGGGCGGGCTCGCGAATTTCCCTCCCGCCGAGATCGAGGTCGCCGACCTGGCCGGGCTGGCACTGGAGCTGGCGCTTTGGGGCGGGACGGAGTTGCCATTCCTGACGCCGCCGCCAGCAGGGCCGTTGGCCGAGGCGCGGGCGCTGTTGCAGGGGTTGGGCGCGCTGGACGACCGCGGGCATATCACCGCGCATGGGCGGGGGCTGGCGGCGCTGCCGCTGCATCCGCGGCTGGGGCACATGCTGGCGGTAGCGGGGCCGGAGGCGGCAACTTTGGCCGCCCTTCTGGCCGAGCGCGATCCGTTGCGGGGGGCGGGGCCGGACCTTTTGTTGCGGATGCAGGCGATCCGGCGGCCGGGGCCGGAGGCGGACCGGGGGGTGGTGGAGCGCATTCGGGTCGAGGCAAAGCGGCTGGAGGCTGCGGCCTTCGCTCTGGCCGGTGGCCCCCCACCCCCATCCCCTCCCCACGGGGGGGAGGGGAGGCGCATGGGGACGGACGACGGTCCGGGTTCTGCGGTGTCGGCTGGTCCGGGCGACCCCCTCCCCCCGCGTGGGGGAGGGATGGGGTGGGGGGGCTCCGGAGGCTACAGTCTGGCTGAAATGGCGGCGCTGGCCTATCCGGACCGGATCGGGCTGCGTCGCAAGGGCGAGGCGCCGCGCTGGGTCTTGTCGGGCGGCAAGGGCGCGGCAATGGCGGCGGGCCATGGCCTGTCGGGGGCGCGGATGATCGTGGCGACGGACCTTGATGGCGATGCGCGCGAAGCGATAGTGCGGCAGGCGGTGGCGATCTCGGAGGCCGAGGTGCGGGGCCTTTACGGCGATCGCATCGCCTGGGTCGAGGTCTGCGAATGGTCAAAGCGGGAGGGCCGGGTGATTTCACGGCGGCAGGAACGGCTGGACGCGCTGGTGCTGGACGACCGGCATTGGGAGGCCCCGGCAGAGGCTGTTGCGCAGGCGGCGC
The DNA here is from genome assembly GCA_009773055.1 of Paracoccaceae bacterium. Lineage (GTDB taxonomy): Bacteria > Pseudomonadota > Alphaproteobacteria > Rhodobacterales > Rhodobacteraceae > Tabrizicola. Next base: position 468 of record WOUW01000070.1, on the reverse strand, counting down.
TGGACGGCGTGCGGGCGCTTGGGCTGCCGTGGTCGGCGGCGGCGCGGCGACTTCAGGCGCGTGCGCGGCTTGCACGGGGTGAAGGCTGGCCGGGGGTCGAGGACGCAGAGCTGTTGGCGAACGCCGGGGAGTGGCTTTTGCCCCATCTGGCGGGCGTGAAGACCGAGGCGGATCTGCGGGGCTTCGATCTGGTTCCAGCGCTGCAGGGGCTGCTGGGATGGGGCCGGCTGGCCGAGATGGATCGGCTGGTGCCGGGAAGCTTCGAGACGCCACTGGGGCGCAAAATCCCGATCGACTACGAGGGCGAGGTGCCGGGCATCGAGGTGCGCTTGCAGGAGATGTTCGGGGTCACGGTGCACCCGGTGGTTGGGGCGAAGCGTCTGCCGTTGCGGATCACGCTTCTGTCCCCGGCGCGGGCTCCAGTGCAGGTGACGACCGACCTGCCCCGGTTCTGGGCGACCTCTTACG
>WOUW01000069.1 GCA_009773055.1 Paracoccaceae bacterium | reverse complement strand
GCGACGGCACCGAAGACGCGGTTATCGGCGAGAAGACCGGTCCGGGCTTTGCCTACACGGAAATCGTCCCCGCCATTGAACGCATCCTGCGCGCTTATCTGGATTTGCGGCTTGAGGCTTCGGAGACTTTCCTGCAAGCCTTCAAGCGCGTCGGAATGGAGCCGTTCAAGCAAGCGCTTTATGACACGGAAGACGCGCAAGATGCCGCGTGACGGGCGCCACGAAGGCCCGGTGGCCGAGCGTGTCGCGACGCTGAACACGCGCTACAAGCATCACTCGGCGACGGCGGTGCTGGAGCATGCCCTGAAGGACGATGATCTGGGCCAGGTGGCGCTGGTCTCCTCCTTCGGGGCAGAATCGGTCGTGCTTCTGCACCTCGTCAGCGTCATCGCGCCCGAGACGCCCGTCCTTTTCATCGACACCCGGATGCTGTTCCCCGAAACGCTCGATTACCAGCGCGAGTTGGCCGAGAAGCTGCATCTCTGCGACGTCCGCACCATCCGCGCCGCCCAGCCCCGCGTCGCGTTCGAAGACCCGGACAATACCCTGCACCAGTTCAACACGGACGCCTGCTGCAACGTCCGCAAGGTCGAGCCGCTGGAACGCGCGCTGGCACTCTTTGACGGCTGGATCACCGGTCGCAAGCGGTTCCAGAACGCCGACCGGGGCACCATCGACTTCTTCGAAAACGAGGGCGACCACCGTATCAAGGTCAACCCGCTGGCCCATTGGGGCCGCGAGGACCTTGAAGAATACATGGTCGAAAACCGCCTGCCCCGGCATCCTTTGGTGGCCAAGGGCTTTCCTTCGATCGGCTGCGCACCCTGCACCAGCCCGGTGAAACCGGGTGAAGACCCACGTGCCGGGCGCTGGCGCGGGCAATCCAAGACCGAATGCGGCATCCATTTCATCGACGGCAAGGCCGTGCGCACACCCCCCCAAACTTCCTCGGAGAACGCGGCATGAGCCTGCCCCAGAATACGGTGATCGTCACCGACGCAGGCTTCGGCCCGGCAACCCAGGCTGAAGTCGTGGCGCTGGCTGATCTGACCGATCAGACCGCTGTCGATCTGTCGAACACCGACGATCCCGCTGCATTGGTTGGTCGTCTTGACCGGCTGACCCTGATCCGCGTCGCTTTCCCCGCCTTCAACGATGGCCGCGCCTTCACCATTGCCCGCCGCCTGCGTGAACAGGGTTATACCGGTCAGCTTCTTGCACTGGGTCCGGTAATTGCCGACCAGTATGCGATGCTGCGCCGGGTGGGCTTTGACGGGGCGGAAATCCCTGCGGACCTTGCCCAACGCCAGCCGGTCGACCAGTGGCAGTTCCGTGCCGACTGGCGCGAGCATCACTATCAGGCCCGCCTCCGCGCCTGATCCCCTCGAACTTGCCGCACCTTCACGGGCTTCCCTTGGCACGCCCGCTCGCCTATGGAGGGCGAAACGATGAACGAGACCGTCTCGATGGACGCCGCCCGCACGAAACCCCACCTGCCCGACGCCCAGACCGTGACCTCGGTCCGGCACTGGACCGACCGGCTGTTTTCTTTCCGGGTGACCCGTCCGCAAAGCTTGCGGTTCCGCTCGGGAGAGTTCGTGATGATCGGCCTCATGGGCGACAACGGGAAGCCGCTGCTTCGGGCTTACTCCATCGCCTCGCCTTCATGGGACGAAGAGCTGGAATTCTATTCGATCAAGGTTCCCGACGGCCCGCTGACCTCGAAGTTGCAGCACATCCAGCCAGGGGACGAGATCATCCTTCGCCCGAAACCGGTGGGGACACTGGTCCACGACGCGCTGCTGCCCGGCAGCCGGATCTGGTTTCTGGCCACCGGCACCGGGCTTGCCCCCTTTGCCAGCCTGATGCGCGATCCCGAGACCTACGAGAAATACGACCAGGTCATCATGATGCACACCTGCCGCGAGGTGGCCGAACTGGAATACGGTCGCCAGCTGGTGGAAAGCCTGAAGGACGATCCGCTGATCGGCGACTTGGTCGGGGACAAGCTGCTTTATTATCCGACCACGACCCGCGAGACGTCGCCCCGCATGGGACGGATCACCGACAACCTGACCAGCGGAAAGGTCTTCGCCGACCTCGGGCTAGCCCCGATGGACCCGGAGGAAGACCGGGCCATGGTCTGCGGCAGCCTGGCTTGCAATCACGATGTGAAGGCGGTGCTCGAAAAGTTCGGGCTGCGGGAGGGGGCAAATTCGGAACCCTTGGAATACGTGGTCGAGAAGGCCTTCGTGGGCGACGGCATCTAAAGCTGCCCGCGCGTGGACAGTGGAGCCAAGTCAATAGTTACAATGGGTTGCGAAGCCGCGTTAGTGTGGTCTTAACCAAGGCCCAGGGCGGTCGCAGGGGCGTCCCTCGTAGTCCTTCTTCATCACGGCCGCAGCAAAACAAAGAAGAAGGCCGCAGGAGTAATCCTACGGCCTTCGATTTCGGCATCAGCCGAAGATTACATACCAAGCGCGGTCTTGACCTGAGCGATGGTGTCGGCAACCAGAGCCGGGTTGGCCCGGGCAGCTTCGACAGCGGTCTTCAGGGTGGCCTTGGTCGCGTCGTCGAGGGTCGAGCCATCGATCAGAGCGACAACCGAGTCGGCATTGAAGTTCGCCGGGTCGAGCGCGGCAGCAGCGTCGGTGACAGCGGTGGTTGCGGCTTCGGTGGTCGCGGCTGCAGCAGCGGCGGCTTCGTCAGCGGCTTTCTGCGCGGCGGCGGCAGCTTCTTCAGCGGCTTTCGCAGCAGCCTCTTCGGCGGCCTTGGCGTCGGCTTCGGCTTTGGCCGCAGCTTCAACAGCAGCGGCTGCGGCTTCCTGTGCCGGCTTGTAGCTGAACTGATAATAGCCGCCAGCGGCCAGAAGGACGACGATGGCGCCGATGATTACGGTTCTGTTCATGTCATATTCTCCTATGACCGGAGCCCCTGGCCCGGATGCCGCCCATATGGCAGTTTGCCGGGCGAATGAAAAGGGTGCTGCAACGCAGCGACGCGAAAATTGCCGGATTTTCGCGGAAAACTGACGCCAGCACGGGCCTGCCGGGTTGCGGTGACGCCCGTGCGCGTCTAGATTGCCGCGGCTATTTCAACCATCAAAGGACGACTGCCATAGCTCGCAGACCACACAATGCCCCGCCGCAACGCGAAACCGGTCCCCGCATCAATGACCGCATTCGCTCGCCCGAAATCCGCCTGATCGGGGCGGACGGCGAAAACGTCGGCGTGGTGACACCGGCCCGTGCGATGCAGATGGCCGAAGAGGCAGGGCTGGACCTGGTCGAGATTTCGCCGACCGCCGAACCGCCGGTCTGCAAGATCATGGACTTCGGCAAGTTCAAATACGAGACGCAGAAGCGTGAGGCCGAAGCGCGCAAGAAGCAGAAGATCATCGAGATCAAGGAAATCAAGTTCCGCCCGGGCACCGACATCCACGACTATGAAGTCAAGATGCGGTCGATCGTCAAGTTCCTGGAAGAGGGCGACAAGGTGAAGGTCACCCTGCGCTTTCGTGGTCGAGAAATGGCGCACCAGGAGCTGGGACTGGAGCTGCTCAAGCGGGTCGAGTCCGACGTGGCCGAGATCGGCAAGATCGAATCCTTCCCGCGTCTGGAAGGCCGCCAGATGGTGATGATGGTCGCGCCGAAGTAGCGCGCTGATCACGATCTTTCTGCGTAAAATCAGGGCCCTTCGGGGCCCTTCTTCATTCCGGTTCAGCCTCGCGCAGCCGACCGCGCTGCGGGATTTCCTTCAAGAGGCCCCCCACTCCCATACCGGCGATATCGGCCCCGGTCACCGGCACGCCGCAGATCAGCCGTTCCATCACCCAGTCCGCCCCGTTCAGGGCCGGGCTGCGGGCGCAGCCGGGCAGACCGACGACAGGAATCCCGTTCAACTGGCCAAGAAACAACAGGTTGCCGGGATCAACCGGCATGCCGAAGCGTTCGATGTTGCCCCCGGCCTGCCGCACCGCTTCCGGGGCCACATCGTGCGGGTCTGACGTGGCAGAGGCAGTAAGGATCAGGATCAGGTCGGCCCCGGTCACGCTGGACAGAGCTGCAGCAATGTCGGACTGCCGGTGGGGGACAATGCGCTTGGGCTGCATCTTGACGTGCAGCGCTTCCAGCCGCTTCTGGATCGCCCGATGGCCCTTTTCGCCATCATCGGCATCGGTGACCGTCTGGATCAGCACAGCACGCGACATCGCGACCGGTCGTGCCCGCAAGGCATTGGCACCTGCCGAGCAGGCAGCCTCGACCGATGTTTGGGCAACCCCGTAGGCGATGACCTTGACGGTTGCAACCATCTCGCCCTGCGCCAATCGCTGCCAGCGCGGCACGGTTGCCAGCGTGATCATCGGATCGACGGCGTTCAGGGCATCCACTCGATCGGCCAGAACTTCGGCAAGGCCGGTGACGTCGCTGTGGATATTGACCCGCCCGGTGCCAACCGCCTTTAGCTGAAGCCCGGCGACAACCGGGTTCGGAACCAGCGCCGCCGCAATGGCAAGGGCGGCTTCGTCCTCGTGCATGTCACCGGATTCGAGGCGGGCAGCGATCACCTCGGTCCGGCCCGTGGCGCGCAACCTGGCAATCTCGGCCGGGCCAAGCCTGCAGCCCTTGCGCAGGCGGCCTTCGGTCAAAGCGATGGAATGGGCGAGGATCGCACCGTCGGCTTCAGTCAGCGGAATGGGGCCAAAGCGCATCAGGTCCGCAGGGTTTGGGTGATCTGAGCGATCACGCTGACGGCGATCTCTGCCGGGGTCTTTGCACCGATGTCGAGCCCGACGGGGGCGTGGATCCGGGCGATGTCGTCGGCGGTGAAACCTTCGGCGGTCAGCCGGTCCACACGTTTGGCATGGGTCCGCGTAGACCCGAGGCAACCGAGGTAGAATACGGGCGAGCGCAAGGCAAAGCGGATTGCGGGGTCATCAAGTTTCGGGTCGTGGGTCAGCCGGGAAAGCGGTCGGCCGAGCCAAAGGCGGCACGGGGGTCGATCAGCGTCGGCGCGTAGCCGCAAGTGCGGGCAATCTGCAGTAGCGGCTGGGCGATGTGGACCGCGCCGACGACGATGAGGCGCAGAGGCGGGTTGTGGACAGCGATAAAACGGCCGTCCTCCTCCATCCCCGAGCGGTCGGATTTGAAACGGACGTCGGTTGCGGGGTCCTGTCCGGGGGCCACCAGCGCGCGGGTCCAAGTGTCTGGACGGGTGACGACGGCCATTGCGCGCGGCGCGGCGCGGGCGTCGGCAAGGTCGGCAAGCAGGGCTTCGGGCAGCGCCTCGGCCCCTTCGCCCACCGGTTCGACAAGGACACGGATCGTGCCGCCGCAGGCAAGACCGGCGGCGAAGGCGGTCTCGTCGCTGACCCCGAAGGTCAGGATGCGCGACTTGCGGTCCTGCAGGGCATCGAGGGCTTCCGTGATCACTGCGCCCTCGACGCAGCCGCCCGAGACCGAGCCGAGCATCTCGCCGTCGCCCGAGATTGCAAGCTGGCTGCCAGCCTGGCGCGGAGCGGATCCCCAGGTCTCGATCACGGTGGCGAGGGCGGCCCCCTTGCCTGCGCGGTGCCAGGAGAGAGCGGCTTCGGGGATCAGGTCATGGTCGGCGCGGGTCATGGGGGGATTATGCGTCCGGCTCTGGCACTTTGCCACCAAAATGCGTTTCAGTTTACCGGTACCGGATCAGCGCAGTTGGGCAGTGCGCAGCAGCGGCGTGATGACCTTCACTTCGACCCGGCGGTTGCGCGGCTCGTTCTCCAGCGTGTCGATGAACAGCTCGGTCTCGCCATAGCCCTGAACGACCATGTTTTCGGGCGGGATGTCGAAGTATTCGGTCAGCGCAAGCGCCACCGATTCCGCGCGACGGTCGGACAGCGCGAGGTTCATCGCCGCCTTGCCGGTAGCATCGGTGTGGCCTTCGATCAGGAAGACCTCGCGCGGGTTCTGGTCCAGCAGTTCCTGCATGACACGGCCCAGATCGGCCAGGTTGCGGGCTTCCTTGGCGGCCACAACGGCAGACCCGGTAGCAAAGGTCACGGGCTCGACGTCGATGGTGGCAGCAAGCGCGCGGACCTCGGCGATCTCGCGGATCTGGCGGAGCGAGAACTTGCGGCCTGCCTTATCGGCTTCCAGCGTCGCAAGCTCGCGCTTCAGCGCGGTGTCGTTGTCCTTGGAGGAGATGACGATACGACGCTCGGGCCTTGGCAGATCGCGGATCACCACGACTTCCTCTTCGACGAGATCATCGATCAGCACGATCTCGCGGCCAAGGTCGTCATAGGTGGCGCGGCGCAGAACCCGGCCCGTGGCGTCGCGGATGGTGACGACCTGGGTGCCGTTCTGGCGTTCGACGATGGTCCGGGTGGACCCATCGCGGAAGGTTTCGGTCCGCACGGTCGAGCCGGGGCGGCGGATCACGGTGTCGTCGTCCTTGAGCACCCGGTAGGTGCCGTCGGGCTGCAGCACGATGACGCGGTCGCCAGTGTTCGACACCACACGGCTGTCCCCAGGACCCATCGTCGAAACGGTGGTGTCGGCGGCTGCCGCGCGGTTGTTCTTGATGATCGCGCCAACGGCGAGGGCACCAAGGACCAGAAGACCGGCCTTTTCAAGATCGGAAAGCCCGCTCTTCTTGCCGGACTCCAGTGCCACGGGGGCAGCAGCGAATTCATCGGCGGACGTCCGGACGCTGCCTTCGGTGATCGTCTCGGTCACAGAGGCAACCAGGGATGCAGGGTCGGCTTCGGTCAGGGTCACAGTGCCGTCAGCGGCAGCGGGATCCGTGGTCACCAGTTCTGCGGCGGCCAGCGACGAGGGGTCGATGGCAGTCGGATCGGCGGTCAGAAGGTTCGTCAGACTTTCAACTTCGGTCTCGGAAACCTGTGGGGTATCCACCGGCACAACCTCGACTGCCGGATCGGGTTCGGCGACTTTCAGCCCCGCAGCCGGATCGACGATCTCGCCGGTGCCGGTGACGGCCAGTTCGGCTTCGGCTTCGGCCACGGCTTCGGCGGCGACCGCAGGATCAACGACTTCACCGGTGGCCGAATCGACAATGGCATCGGCGGGGACATCGGCAACCGGTGCTTCCGCAACCGGTGTCCCGGCAGCAGCGGCAGCCTCTGCTGCGGCTTGTGCCGCGGCAGCGGCCTCGGCTTCAGCGAGCGCTGCTGCATCCGCTTCCGCCTGTGCGGCCGCATCGGCAGCAGCCTTCGCTTCGGCATCGGCCTGAGCAGCTTGGACCTTTTCAGCTTCGGCCTTCGCGGCTTCGTCTGCGGCCTGGACTTCGGCTGCCAATGCAGCCTCCGCGGCTGCGGCCTCGGCTTGTGCGGCAGCAGTTGCCGCGGCCTCGGCGTCAGCCTTAGCGGCTGCGTCTGCTGCTGCAGCCTCTTCGGCGGCGCGGGCGGCAGCAGCATCGGCTTCCGCCTGAGCTGCCGCTTCGGCATCTGCCTGAGCCTGTGTCGCAGCTTGTGATTCAGCTTCGGCCTGGGCAGCCTTTGCAGCAGCAGCTTCGGCGTCGGCGGCGGCCTGAGCGTCGGCTGCGGCCTGAGCCTCGGCGGCGGCCTGAGCCTCGGCGGCGGCCTGAGCGTCGGCGGCGGCCTGAGCCTCGGCGGCGGCCTGAGCGTCGG
>WOUW01000068.1 GCA_009773055.1 Paracoccaceae bacterium | reverse complement strand
CGGGCAATACGATCTTGGCAAACTTGCCGTGGTGGTGATCGCCGCGCCCAAGCCTTCGCCCAAGATACCGCTGACCGAACAACTGGCCTCGGCGTCTGCACTGTGCTTCGGGATCGTCAACGCGGCTGAGGCAGCAGGCTGGGGGGCCTGCTGGCTGACCGGCTGGCCCGCGCATGACGCGACCTTCGCCGCCCGCGCCTTTGGCTGCATCGAAGGCGAAACCGTCGCCGGGATCGTCCACGTCGCCACCCCGCCCGCTGACGGCCCCGACCGGCCCCGTCCCGACCTTGCACGCCTGGTGACCTGGGTCGAGGCGTGATCTTCGCGGCCTTCCTTCAGGCCCTCGGCCAGCTTGGCGACCGCCGCTTTCGCCGCGTCGTAGGTCTGGGCATCCTGCTGTCGCTGGCGCTTCTCTTTGCCGCCTATATCCTGTTCGTCCAGGCGATCTGGTGGCTGTCCCCCGATACGGTGGACCTGCCGGTGATAGGCCCGGTCTCGGGGGTCGAGACCTTTCTCGGCTGGGCATCCCTGTTCCTGATGATCGGGCTGTCGGTCTTCCTGATGGTGCCCGTAGCTTCGGCCTTCACCGGGTTCTTTCTGGAAGACGTGGCCGACGCGGTCGAGGACCGGCATTACCCCGGCCTGCCGCCTGCGACGCCCCTCTCCCTTGGCGAAGGCCTGCGCCAGTCCGCGAATTTTCTGGGCGTGGTCATCGCGGTGAACCTTGGCGCGCTGTTTCTATACCCCTTCGTCGGTCCGGGCATTCCTCTGGTCTTCTGGGCGGTGAACGGGTTCCTGCTGGGCCGCGAGTATTTCAGCCTGGTCGCCCTGCGCCGCCTGCCCGCAACCGAGGTCAAGGCAATGCGCCGTCGCAACCGCTGGACGCTGTGGGCGGCAGGCACGCTGATGGCTGCCCCCCTGTCGGTGCCGGTCCTGAACCTGGTCATCCCGGTGCTGGGCGTGGCGACCTTCACGCATCTCTTTCACCGGCTGGCCAACGCAGGCCGCTGACACCGGCCAACCCAGATCTTTCTAGCAAGATACTTGTCAAAATCCTTTCTCAAGGATTTCGGGTCAGGGCTTCATCCGGCCGAACCAGTCCAGATCCTCGACCGTGATCCAGCCAGACAGGATGATCGCTGCAATCACTGCCCAGATCGGCGTCGCGATCAGCGTGGTGATCCAGGCTTTCCGTTTCATCACGTCCCCCGCAGGCGCGCCCGGCGGGGTGCCCGGCACGATCTCGTTCGCCTCGTCCTGCGATACCGTGCGGAACGGCAGCACGCAGAACAGGGTCATGAACCAGGTGACCGAGTAGAGGACGATGGCAGCTGTGATGGTCATGCCTGTTCCAGTTCCACAAGACAGCCGTTGAAGTCCTTGGGATGCAGGAACAGCACGGGCTTGCCATGTGCTCCGATCTTCGGCTCGCCCGACCCCAGCACCCGCGCGCCGGACGCCTTCAAATGGTCGCGCGCGGCCAGAATGTCATCCACCTCATAGCAGATGTGGTGGATTCCGCCCGAAGGGTTCTTCTCCAGAAATCCCGCGATCGGAGAGCCCTCGCCCAGAGGATGCAGAAGCTCGATCTTGGTGTTCGGCAGCTCGATGAAGACCACGGTTACGCCATGGTCCGGCTCGGGTTGCGGGGCGCCGACCTTCGCGCCCAGCGTGCCGCGATACTGCGCCGCTGCGGCCTCAAGGTCCGGGACGGCGATGGCGACGTGGTTCAGGCGTCCGATCATGGGGTCCTCACGGGTTTTCGGGGCTTATGCGACCGGGACGGGGTCCTTGCAAGGGCCTCGAAGGTCGCAGGGCCGTTAACCGGGGCTTTACGAAGCCCGGGGAAACTTCATTCGTCCCGCAGGAGATCCACCATGCCGTTTCGCCCCGATCCGTCGTTGCCATCCCCACCACCGGGCGGCGCTGCTTTGCCGCTGCAGGGCCTGACGCTGATGATCGTGGATGACAGCCGCTTTACCTGCGACGCGCTGCGGCTGATCCTGCACCGGGCGGGTGCGCGGCTACGCCGGGCGGAAAGTCTTGAAATCGCACGGCTTCACCTGAACTGCTACCGGCCGGACCTGGCCATCGTCGACCTTGGCCTGCCCGATGGCCGGGGCGAGGATCTGATTGCGGAACTCTCTGCCGACGGCTTTCCGGTGCTGGGCATCTCGGGCGACCCCGATGGACGCGACTCGGCACTCGACGCAGGCGCGGCAGGCTTTCTGGAAAAGCCCATCGGATCGGTCGCCGGTTTGGTCCGGCTGATTCGCCAGCTGACCACCGGCGTCGGACCGGTGGAGAAGGGCGCGGAAGTGCCCTCGCCGACCGGCGACCCTGTCGCGTTGCGCGATGATCTGGCCCGCGCCGCAAGCCTGATCACCACGCCGGGCGATCCCGGCTATGCCAGGGCCTTCGTGCAAAGCCTGGCGCGGGCCTCGGGTGACATCGCGCTGGAGGACGCCGTGCGGACCAGTCACACGGCCTTTGACCGGGCGCGCGTGGCGCAGATGATCGACGAACGACTTGCGGCGCTTCGGTCGCTGGCCTGATAGCGGACCTTCGCGCGGGTCAGCCCTGCAAGGCCGGGTCGCCTGCCGCCCGCACCAGCCGGGTCAGATCCGACAACCGTTCGCGCTGCCCGCCCTTGGCGTCAAAGTTCGACGGCGACAGCCAGACGGCATAGGCCTCGGCCAGTGCCGGCCATTCGCTGTCGATCACGCTGAACCAGGCCGTGTCGCGGTTCCGCCCCTTGACGATCATGTGGTTGCGAAACACACCCTCAAAGCTGAACCCCAGCCGCTGCGCCGCCCGCCGCGACGCAAGGTTCAGCGCGTTGCACTTCCATTCATAGCGCCGGTAGCCCGCTCGGAACGCCCAATCCATCATCAGGAACATCGCCTCGGTCGCCGCAGCCCCCCGCTGCAGCACGGGCGCAATGCAGATATGACCAACTTCGATCGACCCGGCCTCGGGGGTGATCCGCAGGTAGCTGGCGATCCCGCCCGCCTGCCCGGTCTCCCGGTTGCGCATCACGAAAAAGCGCGGGTCTTCGCCGGCCTCGCGTTCTCGCGCCCAACGGTGATAGGCCGACCCCGAGGTGAAGGGGCCGTAAGGCATGTAATCCCAAAGCGCATCATGGCCGTTGAAGGCGGCCTGCAGGTCAAAGGCGTGCCTGTCGGCGTCCAGGGGTTCCAGCCGCACCAGCCGCCCGTCCATCGCCGCGCGGTCCGGTCGCGGCGGCGGCGTCCAACCCCGCACCTCGGCCCCGAGTGCCTTGCCGTCCATCCGCGATCCCTCCCCGTCCCATCCGGGGTCAAGGATGCCCCGGCACGCGTCGGGCGGCAAGGTCAGAGGATCAGGCCCTTTGGTGCGTCCATCCGCAGCCCGGGAAAGACCTGATCCTCCAACGTGGCCTGGTCTAGTCCGAACAGCCCCATCATCGCCTGCGCCGCCCAGTCGCGCACGTCCGACGTCGGCATCAGGTCACGCCGGTCGTAAAGGTCCGCCTCTGCCAGACCCGGCCAGCGGCCATGCACGGCGCCACCCCGGACCGCACCCCCCGCGACCAGCATCGCGCCGCCGGTCCCGTGGTCCGTGCCGCCCGAGCCATTCTGGCGCACCGTGCGGCCAAACTCGGTCATCGCCATCACCACGGTCTTGCCCCAGACCTCGGGCCCCGTGCCCGCCTTCAACCGCAAGACCGCGCGCTGCAACTGGTCCAAGGGCCTGCGGATTGCCCGCTCCTGCCCCTTGTGCGTGTCCCAGCCGGTCAGCGAAAACGCCGCGATCCGCGCTGGACCCCGCAACCGTTCGGCGACGAAATCGGCGATCAGGTCGGTGTCCTGCCCGGCGCGCTCCTCCATCCCCGCCAGATCGAACGCCGCGACCGAGGTCCGATGAAACAGGGGATCGGCGTCGTAGACATGCTCCAGCAGCGCACGGGCGGGCGGAGAAATCTGCAGATCCTGATCCGGCGCCCAGTTTTGCGCCACCGCCGCTCCGGCAAGGATCGGCATCGCCTCGCGCCCCACCGCCCAGGCGGTCTCCGACTGCGCGCCGGGCAGCACGGCCAGAAGCCGGTTCAACCAGCCATCCCGTTGTGCGGCGGGTGCAAGATCGGCCCCGGTCCCGGCTTCCAGCAGGCCCTGCCCGTCGAAGTGACTGCGCTTGTCACGGTAGGGGGTCGAGGTCGCATGGACAAATGCCAGTTCCCCCGCAGCCCACAACGGCATCAGGTCCGACAGGCCGTCATGCAGCGCATAAAACCCGTCAAGGTCCACAGCCTTGGCCAGCACGCCCGGCCTTGCGGCGGCAAGACCCGCGTCGCCCCTTGGCTGCACCACGTCCAGCCCGTCCATCGCCCCGCGCAGGATGATGACCACCAGCCGGTTCTCGCCGGGTGTGGCGGCCAGCGTCAGTGTCGTCAGCCAGGGATGCGCCGCGGCCGAGCAACCAAGCGTCCCCAGTCCCCTCAGGAAAATCCGCCGGTCCATCGCATCACCTCCGATTGAAGTCTGGCGAGGCAAGGACCAGCCCCACCCCATCGCGTGCCGATTCCGCCGCGCCAACCGCCCAGGTCAGCCGCTCACCCGCCCGGTTGCCAAGCGCTGTCCGCAGAAAGTCCCGGGGGTCGGGCAAGGGCCGCACCAGCCGCTCCGGGGCGGCCATGGCCCAGTCGATGCGGGCGGCAAGCCCCTGCGGCGTGATCCAGTCGGCCTCGGCCTCGGGCCAGCCATCCGGCCCCGGGGCCTGATGGAAGGGCTGGCCCATCGCCTGCAGTGGATCAAGGATCAACCGCTTCATCTCTCGCGCACTTGCCGACAGGATCGCGTCCGGCGACACACCCAGCGCGCGGAAGGCCGCCACCATGAAGTCGAACGGCTGGCGCGCCTTCGTGCCCTTGCCCCCGAAGGGATGCGCCACCAGCGCCAGGCTGACCGCCTTCAGATCGCCCCCGGTCGCGCGGAAGACCGCCGCGCCGTCTCGGGCCGCTCGGCCAGATCATCCAGCACCGCACGGATCGGGCCCATCCCCTTGCCGTCATAGTGCACGCCCAGCACGGTTTCGCCCCCTGGCTCGGCGCGCTTGGCGTCGAAGACAAACCCCTCCGGCCCGACCGCAAGCCCGGTCAAAAGCTCGGCCAGTTCGCGCACATCCGTCTGCGCATAACCCGCCCCGACCCCCAGCGTGTGCAGCTCCAATAGCTCGCGGGCGAGGTTCTCGTTCAGCCCCTTCTTCTGCCGCTTGCCCTTGGCCGATCCGGGGCCAAAGGACGCCTCCTGATTCAGGTAGATCAGCATCGCCGGATGGGTGGTGACCGCGCGCAGCATGTCGGCAAAGCGACCCGTGACATGGGGGCGGATCGCCTCGTCGATCAGGACACCGGGAAACGGTACCTCTTGACGGTTGCGCGCCGCGACGGTGAAATGGTCCGCCCAGAACGCGACCAGCCGCTCACGAAAAGGATCGTCCGAGCCGACCGCGCGGGCAAAGGTCGCCTTCAGCCCGCGCAGGGCCAGATCGTCCAGATCGCGCCGTGCAGCCTTGATCCCGGCTTCATCCTTGGCCTTCCGCGCATCGCGATAGGCCGTCGCAGCCGGGGCAATCTCGGCCAAGGTGACCCCCGGCCAGTCGGTCGCCGCCCGGTCAGGCCCGGCGAGCAGCAGCCCCTCGGGCCCCAACGCAGGCACTGGCAGGCCATAGCCGAACCGGATTGCAAAGCCGTCCGCGTCCATTCGGCACCTCCCTTCGACTGGTCTGCGCCAATGATACGCACCCAATCACCCGCTCCGTCGGACAGGTCCGAAAGGATCAGCGGTTTCCCGCGAACGTGCTGACGCTAGAAGTGGAAGCCTTCGGGATAGGAATGGAACCCGTCGAAATCAGCCTTGCCCAGCGGCACCCCGGCGGCCCGCAGGGCGGCATAGCCCATCGTCAGGTGAAAGAAGAAGTTCGGCAGGCCGTACAGGAACAGGAAATCCGTCCCGCTCTGCTCGATGTCGGCAAAGCCCGCCCGGTGACGGATGATCCGGGTTTCCGCTCCCTCGAATTCGGCCGGGGTCATCGCGCCCAGCATCGCGCGGGCCACGGCCAGTCTTGGCCCCAGCGCCTGCGGCAGATCCGGGGATTCGCGCCCCGCAAGTGGACAGGCGATCCGCAAGGCAAAGCCCGCCGCAGTGGCGAACTGCTGGCGGGCCGGGAAGGCATCGGCGATGCGGGCGTCCAGGGCATCCGGCCCCGCGACCGCCACGATGTCGCTGACGCGCGACAGGTAGTGGCGGAAGACGGTGACCGAGGCCTGATACATCAGCTGTCCTTCGGCACGACGCGCAGGTTCAACTCGCGCAGTTGCTGCAGGGTCGGGTCGGAGGGCGCGTTCATCAGCAGATCCTCGGCGCGCTGGTTCATCGGGAACATGATGACCTCGCGGATGTTCTGGGTGTCGGCCAGAAGCATGACAAGCCGGTCGATCCCCGCCGCGCAACCGCCGTGGGGCGGAGCGCCGTATTTGAACGCCTTCACCATGCCGCCAAAGCGCTTGTCGACTTCGCTGTTCGGATACCCGGCCAGTTCGAAGGCCTTGTACATGATCTCCGGCTTGTGGTTCCGGATGCCGCCCGAGATCACTTCATAGCCGTTGCAGGCCAGGTCATACTGGTAGGCATAGACCTGCAGCGGGTCACCGTTCAGCGCCTCCAGGCCCCCTTGCGGCATCGAGAAGGGGTTGTGAGAGAAGTCGATCTTCCCCTCGTCGGTCTTCTCGTACATCGGGAAATCGACGATCCAGGCAAAGCGGAAGCTGTCCTTGTCGGTCAGCCCCAACTCCTCGCCGATCACGTTGCGCGCCCGGCCTGCGATAGGCTCGAAGGTCTCGGGCTTGCCGCCGAGGAAGAAGGCGGCGTCGCCCTTTTCCAATCCGAGCTGGACCCGGATTGCTTCGGTCCGCTCAGGCCCGATGTTCTTGGCCAAGGGGCCTGCGGCTTCCATGCCCGACCCATCTTCGGCTTCGCGCCAGAAGATATACCCCATCCCTGGCAGCCCTTGTTGTTGGGCAAAGGCGTTCATCCGGTCGCAGAACTTGCGGCCCACGGGTTCGCCTGACGGGCCTTTCGGCGCCGGAATGGCACGGACCTCGTTGCCGTCCTGCTCCAGAAGCTTGGCGAAGATCGCGAAACCCGAGCCGGCGAAATGCGCCGACACATCCTGCATCCGGATCGGGTTGCGCAGGTCCGGCTTGTCCGACCCGAACCACTTCAGCGAGTCCCGGTAGGCAATGCGCGGCCAGTCGGCGTGGACTTTGCGGCCCTTTCCGAAGTGTTCGAACAGCCCCTGCAGCACCGGCTGGACGGCGGCAAAGACGTCGTCTTGCGTGACGAAGCTCATCTCTACGTCAAGCTGGTAGAAGTCAGTCGGCGAGCGGTCGGCACGCGGGTCCTCATCCCGGAAGCAGGGCGCGATCTGGAAATAGCGGTCAAAACCGGCCACCTGGATCAGCTGCTTGAACTGCTGCGGCGCTTGCGGCAGGGCGTAGAACTTGCCCGGATGCAGGCGCGACGGCACCAGAAAGTCGCGCGCGCCTTCGGGGCTGGAGGCGGTGATGATCGGCGTCTGGAACTCGGTGAAGCCCTGGTCCCACATGGCATTGCGCAGCCAGCGCACCACGTTCGACCGCAGCATCATGTTCTGGTGCATCGTGTCACGACGGAGATCAAGGAAGCGGTAGGTCAGCCGCGTCTCCTCGGGATATTCGGTGTCGCCGAAGACCGGCAGCGGCAGCTCCTCGGACGCGCCAAGCACCTCTACCTCGGTCACGTAGACCTCAATCTCGCCAGTCGGGATCTTGGCATTCACCAGCGACGAATCCCGCGCCTTTACCCGGCCATCGACCCTGATCACCCATTCCGCCCGCACCTTTTCCAGCGCGGCAAAAGCCGGAGAATCCCCGTCACACAAAAGCTGCGTGATCCCGTAATGGTCGCGCAGGTCGATAAACAGCACGCCGCCATGATCCCGCACCCGGTGGACCCAGCCGGACAGACGGACGGTCTGACCCACATGGTCTTTCATCAGACCGGCACAGGTGTGGCTGCGATAGGCGTGCATTCTCATTCCCCTTCCGAGGGCTTTGCGATCATCGCGCCGATACACTCCGACCGGCACGCCAAGTCAAGGGCGCGTGGCTGGGAATAGGCGTCAGCCGATCCAGCGGGCCGGGATCAGTCCGCGCAAGGCGTTGCCGACCCAAAGCCGCACTGTCGGCACATCCCCGGCCAGCAGAACCTCCTCGGGGCAGCCCAGTTCCGCCCGCAGCACCCCCGGCAACAGGCCCGAGGACACAGGCGGAGTCCGCATCCCCTGCCCCCGGTCAAAGAACACCGTGGTGATCGACCCGTCGCAGACCTCGCCGCGTTCGTTCAGGAAGATCACCTCGTCCAGCCCGTCCGGCAGCGTTGCCCGCGCCCGATCATAGACCTCGCGCCGGGTGGACTTGACCCGCAGCCAGGGATCATCCGACCGGAGCTTTTCCCCCGCCAGCCCCACCCGCCATTCCGTTTTTGCCG
>WOUW01000003.1 GCA_009773055.1 Paracoccaceae bacterium | reverse complement strand
CGGCGGGTGCCGTGCTTGAACGGGGCCTTGTCACCGCCCAAAAGGCGCGCACCGCGCTCTCCAAGGCAATCTCCGACCGGACCGACCTGCCATCGCGCTTTACCGAGGACCCCGAAGTGCTGAAGGGCCTCTTGGACAGTGCCGACACGCTGGACGCCTTCGCCGCCGGACTGTCCCCGGACGCCGCAGGCAGCACCAGCTTTGCCGGCGAAAAGGGTCGCCTGCCGCTTCCGGTCCTCGGCACGGTCCTTCGCCTGCCCAATGAGGCCGACGCTGCCGGCGTGCGTCGCCCGGGCGTCTCGCTTGCCACCCAGCCCCGCGCCCTGGTCACCGCACCCTGGCCCGCGACCATCCGCTTTCGTGGCCCGCTGCTCGACTACGGAAATGTGATGATCCTTGAACCCGGCGACGGCTATCTTCTGGTGCTCGTCGGGATGGAAACCCTGTATGGCGAAGTGGGAGAAGTCGTGGCGGCAGAAGCCCCTCTTGGACTGATGGGCGGCCCCGCGACCGTGTCAGCGGAATTCGTGACCCTCGCGCCAGATGGCTCTGGCGGGCGTGACACGGAAACGCTTTATATGGAACTCAGACAGGGTGCTGCGCCCGTGGACCCGATGCCGTGGTTCACCGGCCTGGCCCGCACAGGAGACTGACGAGCATGAAGAAGCATGTGATGGCCGCACTGGCCGGAACTGTCGCCGGGGTCGTGGCAACCACCCAGATCGCCGGCCCTCTGGTGGCGCAAGAGGCGGCGCCGGACAGCTCGCTTTACGAACAGCTCGACCTCTTCGGCGACATCTTCGAACGGGTCCGCGCCCAGTACGTCGAGGAAGTCCCGACCGAGGAACTGGTCACTGCCGCGATCAACGGCATGCTCACCTCGCTTGACCCGCATTCGAGCTACCTCTCCGCCAAGGACTTCGAGGACATGCAGGTCCAGACCCGGGGCGAGTTCGGGGGGCTGGGGATTGAGGTCACCCAGGAAGAGGGCTTCATCAAGGTCATATCGCCAATGGACGGCACCCCTGCGGCAAAGGCCGGAATTCAGGCGGGCGATTTCATAACCCATGTCGACGGGGATTCTGTCTTGGGTCTTCCGCTGGATGATGCCGTCGACAAGATGCGCGGGCCGGTCGGATCCGAGATCCTCATCACCGTGGTGCGTGAAGGCGTGACCGAACCCTTCGACGTGTCGATCATCCGCGACACGATCAAGTTGATCGCCGTCAAGGGCCGCGTCGTCGGCAAGACCATGGTCTTGCGGATCACCACCTTCAACGACCAGACCACCAGCGGCATGAACGAAGCCCTGAAGAAGGGAATCGAGGAACTGGGCGGGATCGACAATCTTGACGGCGTCGTCATCGACTTGCGCAACAACCCCGGCGGCCTGCTGAACGAAGCGATTTCCGTCTCGGATGCCTTCCTCGACAAGGGCGAGATCGTCTCGACCCGGGGCCGCGTCGCCGGCAGTGGCGAGCGCTACAATGCCACTGCAGGCGACCTTGCCGCGGGCAAGCCGATTGTCCTTCTGATCAACGGCGGTTCGGCCTCGGCGTCGGAAATCGTCGCCGGTGCCTTGCAAGATCACCGCCGTGCCATCGTGGTCGGCACCAAAAGCTTCGGCAAAGGCTCGGTCCAGACGCTCATCCCGCTGCGCGGCGACGGGGCCATGCGGCTGACCACGGCGCGCTACTACACGCCTTCGGGCCGGTCGATCCAGGCGCTTGGCATTTCGCCGGACATCGTTGTGCAGCAACCTGCCCCGCCGCCAGTCGACGCCGCGGCAGCCGCAGAAGAAAAAAGCGCCGCAAGCCGCCAGCGGTCCGAGGCCGACCTGCGCGGCGCGATCACCAATGACTCGATGACGGACGAGGAAAAGCGGCTCTACGAGGAAGAACTCGCCCGGGCCGAGGAATCAGCCAAGCTCCGGGACGAGGATTACCAGCTCGCCTATGCCGTCGACATCATCAAGGGCCTGACGGCCATCGCGCCAGAAGCACCCTGACGCATGGTTGATGCCGAAAGCCTGCCCTACCGGCCCTGCGTGGGCGTCGTGCTGATCGACGCCCGCGGCATGGTCTTCGCAGGCCAGCGCATCGACAGCCCTTCGCCCGCCTGGCAGATGCCGCAGGGCGGGATCGACGATGGCGAGAAACCGCGTGAGGCTGCTTACCGCGAGCTTTGGGAGGAAACCGGCGTTACCCGCGAAAAGGTGGAATTCGTCGGCAAGACCCATGGCTGGGTGACCTACGATCTGCCGCCCGAGCTTTTGGGAAAGGTCTGGGGCGGCAAGTACCGGGGGCAGCGGCAGAAGTGGTTCCTCTTTCGCTTCAAGGGCAAGGATACCGACATCAAGATCGCGACCGAACACCCGGAGTTCGCGCAATGGCGCTGGATTCTGGCCGACGAGATGGTCGAAAGCATCGTCCCCTTCAAGCGCGCGGTCTATGACGAGGTGATCCGAAGCTTCCGGGCCTATCTGGCGTAAGTCCGGAACAGCGTTCCCGGAAACCAAGGGAATGATCCAGCACCCGGGAAATCCGTCCCATTGACGCGAATGCCGCAGAACCGTTGCCCGTCTGCGCTATTCCGACCGCGATTTCGGCCTTATCTGCACCAAATTCCCCGCATTCGCTTGAATCCTGTCCCCCGGTCAAGCTACGGACCCGCGCAAATGGCGGTTGAAGTGCCGCGCTGAAAGGTTGTCCGATGTCCCTGCAGAACCACGCCCCGATCCCCGAGCTTTATGTCTCCTACGACTCGGCCCAGAAGCTGAAGGTCGAGGCTGGAAACCTTCCCTCCTGGGACCTGACCCCACGCCAGATCTGCGACCTGGAGCTTTTGATGAACGGCGGCTTCGCGCCGCTGAAGGGCTTCATGAGCGAGGCGGATTACGACGGCGTTGTCGCCAACATGCGCATGGCGGACGGCACACTTTGGCCGATGCCGATCACCCTGGACGTATCCGAGTTCTTCGCTGACACGGTTGAACCCGGCCAGGACATCGCCCTGCGCGACCAGGAAGGCGTGATCCTTGCCATCCTGTCGATTTCCGACAA
Organism: Paracoccaceae bacterium; assembly: GCA_009773055.1. Classification (GTDB taxonomy): domain Bacteria; phylum Pseudomonadota; class Alphaproteobacteria; order Rhodobacterales; family Rhodobacteraceae; genus Tabrizicola. Next base: position 43,221 of record WOUW01000003.1, on the reverse strand, counting down.
ATGGGTGCCGAACAAGGCGGTCGAGGCTGCGGGTGTCTTTGGTGCCGATGATCTGGCGCATCCTGCCGTCAACTACCTGCACAACCAGGCGGGCAAGGTCTACCTCGGCGGCCCGGTGATCGGCATCCAGCAGCCGGTCCACTACGACTTCAAGGCGCGTCGCGACACGCCGAACGAACTCCGCGCCCTGTTCCGCAAACTTGGCTGGCGCAAGATCGTGGCCTTCCAGACCCGCAACCCCTTGCACCGCGCGCATCAGGAATTGACCTTCCGCGCCGCGCGCGAGGCCGAGGCGAACCTTCTGATTCATCCTGTCGTCGGCATGACCAAGCCTGGAGACGTCGACCACTTCACCCGCGTCCGTTGCTATGAGGCGGTGCTGGACCAGTATCCCGCGCAGACCACTGCCCTGTCGCTCCTCAACCTCGCCATGCGCATGGCCGGCCCGCGTGAGGCGGTGTGGCACGGCATCATCCGCAAGAACCACGGCTGCACCCACATGATCGTCGGCCGCGACCACGCCGGTCCGGGGAAGAACTCAGCCGGCAAGGATTTCTACGACCCCTACGCCGCGCAGGAGTTGTTCGCCCAGCACGCGAAGGAAATCGGCATCCAGATGGTCGACTTCAAGCACATGGTCTATGTGCAGGAAAAGGCCCAGTATTACCCCGCGAACGAGGTCCCCGAAGGCTCGACCGTCCTTGACATCTCTGGCACCGAACTGCGCCGCCGTCTGCGCGAAGGGCTGGACATCCCGGAATGGTTCAGCTTTCCACAGGTTGTTTCGGAACTCCGCAAGACCAGCCCCGCGCGGTCAAAGCAGGGCTTCACCGTCTTCTTCACCGGCCTTTCGGGCAGCGGCAAATCCACCATCGCCAACGCGCTGATGGTCAAGCTGATGGAGATGGGCGGACGTCCGGTCACGCTGCTGGACGGCGACGTGGTGCGGAAACACTTGTCCTCGGAACTCGGCTTCTCCAAGGAACACCGCGACCTGAACATCAAGCGCATCGGCTATGTCGCGAGCGAAATCACCAAGAACGGCGGCATCGCAATCTGCGCCCCCATCGCGCCCTACACCGCGACCCGCCGGGCCGTGCGCGAGATGGTCGAGGCCTTCGGGGCCTTCGTCGAAACCCACGTTGCGACCAGCCTCGAAGAATGCGAACGCCGCGACCGCAAGGGCCTCTACAAGCTTGCCCGCGAAGGCAAGATCAAGGAATTCACCGGAATTTCAGACCCCTACGAAGCCCCGACGCAGGCAGAACTGGTGGTGGACACCGAAAACGTGGATGTCGATCACTGCGCGCATCAGGTTCTGCTCAAGCTGGAACAGATGGGCCTGATCCGGGCCTGAAGCAGCCCCCGGCCCAAAGCGGTGCGCCTTGGGCCGGATTGGGTCACTTTGACCAAATCATCCGCACCATCAGCCCGTCACGCAGCACAAACTGGTGGAACAGCGACATTGCCGCGTGACCCAGTGCCAGAATCAACAGCACATTGACGGCCAGCACATGATAGCTCGCCGTTACGTCGATCATGCCAAACCAGCTGAGCGCGCCCAAGGCAGGTGCCACGATCATCAGCAGATAAAGCGCATAGTGGCCCAGCTCTGCGGCCTTATCCAATAGCGGCTTTCCCGTGTTGGCCGCCGCAGTGGGACGCACGATGCGCAAGGCCAGACGCAGGGCCACCAGTATCAGCACCATCACACCGGCATAGACATGGAACGTGGGAACCCAGCCGAAAACTACCGGCGCGCCTTTCATCATTCCGTCGAAGGCATTCTCCATTCCATCGCTGATGAAGTAGTTGGCGACAATCAGGATGGCGATGGCCCAGTGAAGCAGGATCTGCATCCGGCCGTAACCTTTCGATTCTTGCATGAGTTGCATCCTTCTAGCGCCCCTTGACCGGACTGGACCGCGGAATGCGCCCAGCTCACGACAAGGTCAGTTAGCATATGGCCAGAGAGACAGCCAATAAGCGCCAGTAGCATGCTGCGGTCATATACCGCTCAGCACACAAACAAGTCCGATGCAGTTCAGTCGTCCACCCGCCGATTCCAGCTAAACATGAGCGGAAGGATGCCGAGTGACGACATCCCCTGCTCAGTGCACGCTTACGGGCGTGAAGTCGTGCTCGCGCGCCAGATGGAAGGCAAGATTGCGGTCAGCGACCAGCGCCAACTGACGCCCATCGGCCCCATGCACCGACCAGATCACCTGCGCATCGCCCATCTGTTCGCGCACCTCGTCCGGCAGGTCGCCTACCGCGATTTCCCGCACATAGACGATCCGGTCGGCCCCTTGCGGCAGCCCGTTGAATGGCGTGTTCATGTGTTGCCCCCTTCCTTCTGGCTGGCATTCTTCCGACCGATCCTGATCGTCTGCACCACGGTCTCGGGCACATGCCGACGCAGGTCAACGTGCAGAAGCCCGTGTTCCATTGTCGCCCCAGCGACTTCGACGCCGTCGGCCAGCACGAAACTGCGCTGGAAGGCGCGGGCCGCGATGCCCCGGTGAAGAAACACCCGGTCGCCCGGATCGTCAGTCTGTCGACCGCGCACGACGAGTTGCCGGTCCTCGATGGTGATCGACAGGTCTTCCTCGCGGAAGCCGGCCACCGCCAGCGTGATCCGGTAGGCGTTTTCTGCCACCGCCTCGATGTTGAACGGAGGGTAACCCTCGGCCCCCGATTTCGCAGTGCGTTCCACCAGCCGTTCCAGCTGCTCGAACCCCAGAAGATAGGGATGGGCCCCAAAGCTCAGTTTCGTCATCGGACAGTCCTTGGCATAAGCGACGGTTCGGTCTTTGCGGCCCCATACTTGGGCACCGCTAAAGGTGAATATGGGGCCGCGCACCACGCCCCGCAAGGGCGTAGGCCACCCGCGAATGCGCCGCTTTCAAGCAGAATTCGCGCAGAAACCTTCACGCAGCCGCGACGCTTTCCTATATCCTTGGCGAAAGGCAGGAACCGATTCGCCACAGCCATGAATGCGCCCACCGAACTCACCCACGACGAAATGCTTGGCATCCGTCTTGAAGTCCTGCGTCGCGAACACCGCGACCTGGATCAGGCCATTCATGCGCTTGAGGAAACTGGCCGTCCCGATGTCCTGACCCTGCGCCGGTTGAAGAAGCAGAAGCTGTTTCTCAAGGACCAGATCGTGAAGATCGAGGATATGCTGATCCCGGATATCATTGCGTGACGGGCATCATCGCCTGACGCTTGCCCCTGCGCGCCGTTCCCGGTAATCGCCCGTGAACCCAAGGGAGGCGCGCATGGCCGTATCCGTCGGAATCATCATGGGGTCGCAAAGCGACTGGCCCACCATGAAGGCCGCCGCCGAAATTCTCGACGAACTGGGCGTGGCTTACGAGACGAAGATCGTCTCGGCCCACCGCACGCCGGATCGGCTGTGGGACTACGGCAAGTCCGCCGTGGCGCGCGGGTTGAAGGTCATCATCGCGGGCGCAGGTGGGGCCGCGCACTTGCCCGGCATGATGGCGTCTAAAACCCGCGTCCCGGTGATTGGCGTGCCGGTGCAAACCAAGGCGCTAGCAGGAGTCGATTCGCTTTATTCCATCCTGCAGATGCCCAAGGGCTACCCGGTTGCCACCATGGCCATCGGCGGGGCAGCCAACGCAGGCCTGATGGCCGCTGCAATCCTTGCCATTTCGGACGACGGTGTGGCTGCAAAGCTGGATGCCTGGCGCGACGCCCTCTCTGCCTCGATCCCCGAGGAGCCGAAGGATGACTGAAGCCCTTCCCCAAGGCGCAACCATTGGCATACTGGGTGGCGGGCAACTTGGCCGGATGCTGTCGGTCGCCGCCAGTCGTCTGGGCTATCGCTGCCATATCTATGAACCCGGCGCTGCCCCAGCTGGTGATGTGGCGCTGAAAGTCACCACCGCGCCTTATGAGGACGAGGCCACCCTCCGCGCCTTTGCCGCCAGCGTCGATGTCATCACCTATGAATTCGAAAACGTCCCGACCTCGGCCCTCGACCTTCTGGAAAGCCTCAAGCCGATCCGGCCGAACCGCCGCGCACTGGCAATCAGCCAGGACCGGATCAGCGAAAAGACGTTCCTGAACGAGCTTGGTCTGCAGACTGCGCCCTGGGCCGTGGTGAACTCGGAAGCCGACCTTCGCTCTGCCTCCGATAGCCTTGGCCTGCCGGCGATCCTCAAGACCACCCGCCTTGGCTATGACGGCAAAGGCCAGGCCAAGCTGGAGACTGACACCGACATCCCCGCCGCCTGGGCGTCAATGAACAATGCCGCTTCTGTCCTCGAAGGCTTTGTCGCCTTCGACCGCGAGGTTTCCGTCATCGCCGCGCGCGGCCTTGACGGGTCCGTGGCCTGCTTTGACCCGGGCGAGAATATCCACCAGGGCGGCATCCTGCGCACCACCACCGTCCCCGCAAAGCTGAACCCCGGACAGCGCGCCGACGCCGTCCTGATCGCCGCCCGGATCCTGAACGCGCTAGATTATGTCGGCGTCATGGGGGTGGAACTGTTCGTCACCCCGCGCGGCCTTCTGGTCAACGAGATCGCTCCACGCGTCCACAACTCGGGCCACTGGACGCAACAAGGCTGCACTGTCGACCAGTTCGAACAGCACATCCGCGCCGTGGCGGGCCTGCCTTTGGGTGACGGCAACCGCTATGCCGATGTGGTGATGGAGAACCTGATCGGCGATGATGTCCTGAAGGTCCCCGACCTGCTGAAAGCCCGCGATACGGCCGTGCACCTTTACGGCAAGGGCACGCCTCGTCCGGGGCGCAAGATGGGGCATGTTAACCGTATCACCCGCTGATCTGACACAGATCAGGGCACCGAAGCGCGACCAGTGCGTTAGGATGGTCTCCTGCCAGACCGAACCAAAGGTGCTCCATGTCCGACAAGGCCTCTGTCTACACCCGCGCCGCCCGCTGGATCGCCCATCTATCGGGTCGTCCGGTCACCTTTCTTCTGGCGGTCGCGCTGATCGCGGTCTGGCTGATTACTGGCCCGATCTTCGCCTACTCCGACACCTGGCAGCTGGTGATCAACACCGGCACCACGATCATCACTTTCCTGATGGTCTTCCTGATCCAGAACACGCAGAACCGCGACACCGTGGCGATGCAGCTGAAACTGGACGAGCTGATCCGCGCCACCAAGGGCGCGCACCTGTCCCTTCTTGACCTTGAAGAGCTTGAGGAACACGAGCTTGCGGCCTTTGTCGCGCAATATGAGGCGCTGGCCGCCAAGGGTCGCGCGCAACTGGACAAGGGCCTGTCCGACACCGGCACACCCGAAGTCGTCAGCCAGACTGCACCGCCTGAAAAGTCTCTTTCACGACCGAAGCCAGCGTCAGCGAAGGGTCGAACTTCCCCTCGCGCAGGAAAGCCAAAACCTGTCGGATGACCACCGGATTGACCATCATGAAAGTATGGGTGACGGGTAGCACCAGATGGTCGGCCATCCCGTCAAGCCTGGTGCTTTCGACGGTCACCTTGCCGTCGTTCGGCCCCGGCAGCATCGCGTTCCAGACTGGGTTCAAAGACCGGGTTCCGGCGATGATCCCCAGCGGATAGTCAGCCGGGGGAAGGCTATTCGGCCAACTTTCAGGTCCGGTGCCTAAGCTCTTGCCTGCAGTCCCGTTGACCATGTGGAACACCGGGTTGTCCCCCAGCTTGTCCACCAGGTCCGACCCGTGGTTCGGCGGCGCAAGCATCACGACATGCCCCATCAGGACAGGCCGGTGCCGTGACAACCAGTCGCGCAGCAAGATGCCACCCATCGAATGAGTCACGAAATGCACGCGGCCCGGCTGGACCTTGGCAACCGCATCGCCCACTTCGTCCGCCAACTCATCAGGAGTGGCCTTGGTCGAAGGGTAGGACCAGTTCATCACCCGAAACCCCGCCGACTTCAGCGCCAGCGCCATCGGCGCCATCGAGGCGTCGGTCCGCGCCAGCCCATGCAGCAGCACAACGGCATCGGCCACGCCCGCACCCTCGTCGGTCGCGGGGGCAGGAAGGAAGCGGGCAAGGCGTCCGGTCATCCACATGCAACGACTGTCCCGCGCTGGCCGCTTCGGATCAAGCGGGGAATGCCCGCCTCTGGACAAAGCCGACGCAGCGTCACAGGGTTCCCGGCATGGCCAAAAAGAAGCCCCGCCTCGCCGCCCGCGCGCTGATCCTGCATGAGGACCGGCTTCTTCTGGTCAACGCCTACCCCGGCGCACGCCTTGGCCTCTGGTGCGCCCCCGGTGGTGGCTGCGAGGCCGGGCAGTCGCTGCCCGAAAACCTCGCCCGCGAAGTTCATGAGGAAACCGGCCTGACCGTCGCCGTCGGCCCGCCCGTTCTGGTCAATGAATTCCACGACCCCGAGACCGGCTTCCACCAGGTCGACCTCTTCTTCCGCTGCACCCTCACCGCAGGCGAGCTGGACGATGCCTGGGCCGATCCCGAAGGCGTCGTCACCGAGCGCCGTTTCTTCAGCCGCGTCGAACTTGCCTCCGGCCATGTCCGCTTCAAGCCCGACAGCTTGCCCGATGCCGCCTGGGGCTCGGCGGCAGCCCAGTATGACCCGCTGGAAGTGATCCTGAAATGAGCCGCGCTTTCGTCAACGAGGACGCAGGGTCCGACCGCCCCGATCTGCCGGAACTTCCCGTGTCCCCCGGCCCGAATATCCTTACCCCCCGTGGCCTTGTCGCCCTGCAAGCCCGCATCTTCCAACGTCAGGCCGACCTTGCGGCACTGAAGGCCCGGCCCGACCGCCTCGACAAGCTCCCCGAAGCCGCCGCCGAACGCGACCTGCGCTGGCTGGACGCACGGCTCAAGGCCGCCGTTGTCATCGACCCGGCACAGCATGACCTGACCGAGGTCGCCTTCGGTCTTTGTGTCACCGTCGCGGACGATGATGGACGTACGACAACCTACGAGATCGTGGGAGAAGACGAGGCCGACGCCGCGCGGAACCGCATCGCGCCAAACTCGCCCCTCGCGCGCGCACTTCTCGGCGCACAGGTGGGCGACATGGTGACCTGGACACGGCCCTCTGGCAACCTTGACCTTGAAGTCGTCGGGATAGCCCATGCGCATCCGTGAGCTTTTCCCGTCGGAAACCGCACTCGTCACGCAATTCTACCGCGAGGCGCCGGACTACTGGTTGCTGGCCGAAGGCCGCTGCGACCCCGAGGCCCAGGCGCAGGACTTCTTCACCGACGCGCCGCCGAACTGCGACCCCGCCCAAAGCGACCGCCTCGGCCTGTTCCTGAACCAGCGCCTGTCCGGGGTGGCCGAGGTCGCTTACGGCTTCCCGGAACCAAGTGACGCCTATCTTGGCCTGATGCTCCTCGGCCCCTGGGCCCAAGGGGCTGGGCATGGCCGGGCTTTTCTCGCCCACGCGGAAACCCTCGCCCGCAGGCGTCATGCTCCGCGGCTTTACCTTGCGGTGCTGGACGTGAACCCCCGCGGCAGGGCGTTCTGGGAACGCGAAGGGTTCAAGGGCACCGGCCTTAGCCGGAAAGACGCGATCACCGGTCACTTGGTCGAACGGATGGTGAAACCTTTGTAAGGCAGGCTCGCCAGCGCCACGCCCCCAAGCACCAGCACCGTCGCCAGCCAGAAACGCGGGACTGGCAGTTCCGCCAACAGGACGGCCCCACCCAAGGCCGCGATCACCGGGACCGACAGCTGCGCCACTGCCGCCCTTGCTGCGCCCAGCTGCGGCAGCACCCGATACCACAGCGCATAGCCAAGCCCCGAGGTCACCGCGCCCGACACCACCGCAAGCGCGACCCCGACCGCATCCGGGGCGGCAACTCCGGACATCAGACCCAAAGGCAGCACCAGCGGCACAGACAGGACAAAATTCCACGCTGTCGCCGCCAGCGGATCCGTCGCACCCCGACCCGCCAGCGAGTAGATGCCCCAACCGAGGCCCGCGACGGCCATCAGCGCCAGCGGCACCGGCCCGGCCGTCCCCGGAGCGGCGATCAGCGCCAATCCTGCCAGCGCCATCGCAGCCCCCAGCCAGCGCCGCCCCGGCACAAGCTCGCGCGAAAGGAGCGCGCCCGCGAACATGGTGACCTGCACCGTTCCGAACAGCATCAGCGCCCCGGTCCCAGCATCAAGGCCACGATAGGCCAGCGAAAATCCGATGAGATAGGCCGAAAGTCCCAGCACCCCGGACACCCGACCCCGCTTCCCCGGCCAGGCCAACCCGCCGCGTTGCCACCAGACCAGCACTGCCAGAATCAGCGCCCCGGCCAGAAGGCGGACCATCGCAAACTCCACCGCCCCGATATGCCCCGGCCCGACCGCCCACCGGTTCAGGACTGAATTCGCGGCAAAGGCCAGCATGGTAAGGGCGGTCAGCAGGAACAGGCGCATGGCCGCCACCATGGGCCGGAAGACCCGCCCGGGGCAACGCGCGAATTGTGGACCTCAGCCGCGCTGACCGGGGTGCCGACCCGCCGCCCAGTCAACCGCTTCGTCCAGCCGGTCATCCCCCCAGAACAACTCCTCGCCCACCACGAATGTCGGCGAGCCGAACGCGCCAAGTCGTCTGGCCGCGTCCGTCTCGGCCTCCAGTCGTGCGAAGGCTTCGGGGGCTGCGGCAAGGGTCAGCACGCGTGCAGGGTCCTGACCGACTCGCGGCAGGATCGTCTCAAGGCTGTCCGTAGTGCCCAGCGGCAAACCGTCCAGATACCAGGCCCGGAAGCTTTCGACGCTGTAGGGTTGGACCCAACCCTCTTCAGCGGCCACCATCCCGACGCGGCTGGCCAGAAGGTCGGGTTCCGTCGGCCAGATCGGCGCCTTGACGAAGGGAAGTCCGTGATGGGCGGCCCGACGTTCGATGTCGCGCCACAAGTAGCGCACCTTCTGCGCCTCATCGCGCAGCATCACGTTGTTCTCGCGCATCAGGGGGCGGACGTTGAACGGTCGCCAGCGCACTGTCACACCCGCCCGGCTGGCCAGCGCGTCGATCCGCAGGACCGACAGATAGGCGTATCCGCTGCCAAAGAAATAGAAGAAATCAAGAGTCCGCATCCGAACCTCCCTCCGCATTCCCCGCGAGATTATCATGGGTCAGTGCGAGGCGATCCGCAAAACGAAAGGGGCGGCCCGATGGCCGCCCCTTCCAGATCTCGACAGAGTGAATGGATCAGAAGTCCATCCCGCCCATGCCACCGCCGCCGCCGCCCATCTGGGGCTGGCTTTTCGGCTCGGGACGGTCGGCGATCATCGCTTCGGTGGTGATCAGAAGCGAGGCAACCGAAGCCGCATCTTCCAAAGCCGTCCGGGTAACCTTGGCCGGGTCGATCACGCCGAACTTGAACATGTCGCCATATTCTTCGGTCTGCGCGTTGAAGCCAAAGTTCTTGTCGTTCGACTCGCGGATCTTGCCAGCCACGACAGCGCCGTCGACGCCAGCGTTCTCGGCGATCTGGCGCAGCGGAGCTTCCAGCGCGCGGCGGACGATCGCGATACCGGCGTCCTGGTCGCTGTTGGCACCCTTGAGACCGTCAAGCCCCTTGGCCGCCTGAACCAGAGCAACACCGCCCCCGACAATCACGCCTTCCTGCACGGCCGCACGGGTCGCGTTCAGGGCGTCATCAACGCGGTCCTTGCGCTCTTTGACTTCGATCTCGGTCATGCCGCCGACCTTGATCACCGCAACACCGCCAGCCAGTTTGGCAACGCGCTCTTGCAGCTTTTCACGGTCGTAGTCGCTGGTGGTCTCTTCGATCTGCGCGCGGATCTGCGAAACGCGGGCTTCGATCTCGGCCTTGTTGCCAGCGCCGTCGATGACGGTGGTATCATCCTTCTTGATGATGACCTTCTTGGCGCGGCCCAGCATGTCCAGCGTGACGCTTTCCAGCTTCATGCCCAGATCGTCGCTGATCACCTGACCACCGGTCAGAATGGCGATGTCCTGCAGCATGGCCTTGCGACGGTCGCCGAAGCCCGGAGCCTTGACGGCAGCGATCTTCAACCCGCCACGCAGCTTGTTGACGACGAGCGTGGCTAGAGCCTCGCCTTCGACGTCTTCAGCGACGATGATCAGCGGGCGCTGCGACTGGATCACGGCTTCCAGCAGCGGAACCATCGGCTGCAGCGACGAAAGCTTCTTCTCGTGCAGCAGGATGTAGGCGTCTTCCAGCTCGGCAATCATCTTGTCGGCGTTGGTGACGAAGTAGGGCGACAGGTAGCCACGGTCGAACTGCATGCCTTCGACGACGGTGGTTTCCGTCTCAAGGCCCTTGTTCTCTTCGACGGTGATGACACCCTCGTTGCCGACCTTCTGCATCGCTTCCGCGATCTGACGGCCGATTTCGGTTTCGCCGTTGGCCGAGATGGTGCCGACCTGCGCGACTTCGGCGCTGTCCTTCACCGGACGGGCCATCGCCTTGATCGCCGCGACGACGTTGGTCGTGGCAAGGTCGATGCCGCGCTTCAGGTCCATCGGGTTCATGCCGGCAGCAACAGCCTTCATGCCTTCCTTGATGATGGCCTGCGCCAGCACGGTCGCGGTGGTGGTGCCGTCGCCGGCCTCGTCGTTGGTGCGGGAAGCGACTTCCTTCACCATCTGCGCGCCCATGTTCTCGAACTTGTCAGCCAGCTCGATTTCCTTGGCGACGGTGACGCCGTCCTTGGTGATCCGGGGCGAGCCGAACGACTTGTCGAGGATGACGTTGCGGCCTTTCGGGCCCAGGGTCACCTTCACAGCGTCGGCCAGGATGTTCACGCCGCGCAGCATGCGGTCGCGGGCATCGGTGTCGAATTTGACGTCTTTAGCAGCCATTATGATAGCTCCTTGAATGGGTTACGGGGTCAGGACAAGCTCAGGCGATGATGCCGAGGATGTCGCTTTCCTTCATGATCAGCAGCTCTTCACCGTCGAGGGTGACTTCGGTGCCCGACCATTTGCCGAACAGGATCCGGTCGCCCGACTTGACCGACGGCGCGATGAGCTCGCCCGAGTCCTTGCGCGCACCTTCGCCCACGGCGATGATTTCGCCCTCGGCGGGCTTTTCCTTGGCGGTGTCGGGGATGATCAGCCCGCCTTTGGTCTTTTCGTCCGAGGCGATACGCTTGACCAGAACGCGGTCATGCAATGGTTTGAAAGCCATCTGGGGTACTCCCTTGAGTTTCCAGGTTTGATCTTGATTAGCACTCAGCTTGCCCGAGTGCTAACGAGGCTGAGGTAGGCAATCCTCTGGCGCGTGTCAACACCTACCTTCCGGCTTTTCGTCTCGGTTTTTGCTTTGCCTTTCCCCGCCCTGCTGCCACGATGGGCCGGACCTGTTCCAAACGTTGAAAAGCCCCGAATGCCCCGATTTCTGACTGCCTGTTTTGCCCTCCTTCTTGCCCTTGCCGCGACAGATCCGGCCGTGGCCCAATGCGCCGGGCGGAACCTCTTCGATGACATGGCCCCCGAGCGCAAAGCCGAGATCGACGCCGCCACGGCTGCCGTGCCCTTTGCCTCGGGCAACTTCTGGCGGGCCACGCGCGGCGACGAGGTCATCACCATTGCCGGGACCTACCACTTCGATGACCCGCGCCACGGCCCGACCATCGCCGCCCTCGCTCCGATGATCGCCACGGCAACGACCGTGCTGGTCGAAGCCGGACCAAAGGAAGAAAAGGCGCTGATGGACCTTGTCGCCCGCGAGCCGTCCCGAATGCTGATCACCTCCGGCCCGACGCTGTTCGAACAGCTTCCGCCCGAAGTCTGGACCCAACTGGCAGACGCCATGTCCAAGCGTGGCATCCCGGGCTTCATGGCCGCCAAGTTCCGGCCCTGGTATATCCTCGCGGTTCTGGCCGTGCCGCCTTGCGCCATGACCGAAATGACCAAACCCAGGGGCCTTGATACTCTGGTGATCGAGGAAGCGCTTGCCAGGAACAAGCCGATCCGCGCGCTCGAACCGTTCGAGACGATCTTCCGCATCTTCGACAGCATGTCCGAAGCCGAAATCATGGCTATGCTGCAATCCACACTGGCGATCGAGGACCGCGCGGAAGACCACGCCGCCACGCTTGCCGACAGCTACTTTGCTGGCGAAAGCCGGGTGATCTGGGAGCTTATGCGTTTTGTCAGCTACGACTTGCCTGGCTACACCCGTGATCAGGTCGATGCCGAATTCCTCAAGATGGAAGAAGTGCTGATGAAGGCGCGCAACCGGGCCTGGATTCCGGTCCTGACCCAGGCCGCCTCCGAGGGCCCCGCCTTCGCCGCGTTCGGTGCTTTGCATCTCTCGGGCGAAGAGGGTGTTCTGAACCTTCTCAAGTCCGAAGGCTTCACGCTGGAAGAACTGTCCCTGTGATTCTGGAAGGTCGACTTGCGCGGCTGTTTGTTCTCGACCTCGGAACGTTCGAGGTTCGCGGTGGCGAGCGTGTGATCGGCATCCCCGGCTTCCTGATGGAAACCGACCAAGGCAAGCGCATCCTCTTCGATACCGGCTTTCCCCCGGACTACCTGACCGATCCCGACCGCCCGTCGCGGGACGGCTTGCCGCAGTTTGGGCGGCTGCTTGACTTCCGCGCCGAACAGACCGCCGCAGGCGCGCTGGCGCTGCTTGGCCTTGCGCCCTCCGACGTCGACCTCGTCATCCTGTCGCACAGCCACATCGACCATGTCGGCTCGCTCCCGCTCTTTGCCCACGCCCCCATCGTGATGACCACTCGCGAACGGGCCGAGCCGAAGCCGCTCTACTTCGGTCAGGCCCGCCCGATGGACTGGCCCGACGCGGCTTACCGGCTGATCGACACCGACACCCCGCTCTGCGAGGGGCTGACCCTGATCCCGACCCCCGGCCACACCGCCGGTCACCTCTCCGCACTCGTTTCCCTGCCTGACGGGCGCAGCGTCATTCTTGCAGCCGATGCGATCAACCGCGCCTCCGAGCCTGCCGAAGGCTTTGCCGACGCGGATGACCCTGCCGCAGCACAACGTTCGGCCAGCTACCTTCTGTCGCTCGCGCCACCCGAGGCCTTACTGATCTACGGCCACGAACCCGCCCAATGGCCACTTCTGCCCAAGGCTCCGCAATCGTGGTGACCGACCGCCGCCTCGGCCTGGCGATGGTCTTCACCTCGACCCTGGCCTGGAGCACGGCAGGCCTCTTCATCCGCGCCGCCGACACCGACCTTGCCACCATCATCTTCTGGCGCGGCATCTTTGGCGTGCTGGGTATGCTCGCCGTCATTCTGATCTTTCAGGGCTGGCGCGGATTGGCCAGCTTCCTGCGGCTGGGGCGGGCGGGCTGGGCCTATGTGCTGATCTCGGCCGTGACCCTGCCCGCCTACCTAGCCAGCCTGCACCTGACCTCGATCGCGCATGTGGCGATCATCTATGCCACCGTCCCCCTGATGACCGCAGGCCTCGCCTGGCTGGTCCTGCGCGAATCCGCCCCGCGCTCTGCCATCGTCGCCGCGATCCTTGCTCTGATCGGTGCAGTCATCATGGTCGGCCTCAGCGACGAGGGCACCATGCTTGGCGATGTCCTCGCACTGGCGATGACCTTCGGCATGGCGGTTCTGGTGGTGCTGGCGCGCCGAAACCCCGAGATTCCTGCCCTGGCTGCCGGCGCGGTGGCCACTGCACTGACGGTTCTGGCGGTCCTCCCATGGGCGGCAACCGCCCTGCCCGCAACCGACACCATCATCATCCTTGCCATCTTCGGCCTGTCGAACTCGCTCCTTGGCTTCGCGGTCTTCATTTTGGGCTCACGCCGCATCCCCGCCATCGAAACCGCCCTGATCGGCGCGCTTGAAGCACCGATTGCCCCGATCTGGGTTTGGCTGATGTTCGGCGAAACCCCGCAACCGGCAACCCTCTTGGGCGGCGCGATCGTCTTTGCCGCCGTCTTCTGGCACATTTTTCAAAGCGCGCGCAGCTAGCCCCGCCACCCCGTGACACCGCCAGCGCAGCCGCATATAAGCCGCCCGAAACACCTCACCCGTGCAAAGGGCAACTCCATGACCACCCTCGTCTTCGGCCACAAGTCCCCCGACACCGATTCCACCCTCTCCGCCATCGTCTGGGCCTGGTATCTGACCAACCGTCGCGGCGGGAATGCCGAGCCCCGCCTTCTGGGCGAGCCCAACACCGAAGCTGCCTTCGTCCTGAAGCACTGGGGCCTGTCGAAACCCGCGATCATCGCAGATGTCGAGGCTGGCCAGAACGTCGTCATCGTCGACACCAACAACCCCGCCGAACTGCCGCCCTCGATCAACGACGCCAACATCATGGCGATCATCGACCACCACATGCTGGTCGGCGGGTTGAAGACCAAGACCCCGATCAACGTCGTCATGCGCCCGCTGGCCTGCACCGCCACCGTGATGCACGACATCATGGGCGACGACGTCGCGGGCCTGCCCCGCGAGATCAAGGGCGCGATGCTGTCCTGCATCGTGTCGGACACGCTGGAATTCCGCTCGCCCACCACGACCGACCACGACAAGGCCGTTGCCGAGAAGCTGGCGGCCGATCTCGGCGTGTCGATCCCCGACCTCGCTGCGAAGATGTTCGAGGCCAAGTCCGACGTCTCGGCCTTTTCGGATGCAGCCCTTTTGCGGATGGACTCCAAGGAATACACCGTCGCCGGGAAAGAGCTTCGCATCTCGGTTCTTGAAACCACCGCGCCCAAGGTCCTTCTCGACCGCAAGGACAGCCTGATGCGCTCGATGGAGGGTGTCGCCAAGGAAGACGGCGCCGATCAGGTCCTTCTGTTCGTCATCGACATCCTCAAGGAAGAGGCCACGCTTCTGGTCCCGAACGACCTTGTCAAACAGCTGGCCGAGGCCTCGTTCGGCACCAAGGTCACCGGTGACACGGTCGTCCTGCCCGGCATCATGAGCCGCAAGAAGCAGATCATCCCGGCACTCAAGCTGTGATGTCGCAGCGGGAGGTTTCATACCTCCCGCGCCCTCCTTGGGATGTGTGAAGAAAAGAAGACTGGATTGGCGACATGACCGAAATCATCCGTTCCCTCGCCGACCTTACCGGGCGTTACGACGCTGTGTTCTGCGATCTCTGGGGGTGTCTGCACAACGGCCAGACAGCCTTTCCGGCGGCAGTTGCGGCTTTGCAGTGCTTTCGGACGACCGGCGGCAAGGTTGTGCTTTTGACCAACGCGCCCAGGCCAAAATCCAGCGTGGTCCGTCAACTGGATGGCATGGGCGTGCCCCGCGACGCCTGGGACATCGTGGTCACCTCGGGCGACGCCGCGCAGATGGGGATGCTTTCGGGCGCCGTCGGCCGCCGCGTCCACCACATCGGCGCGGTCAAGGATGAGCCCTTCTTCACCGACTTCGCCGAGGATCTGGCCGATTACGCCAAGTCCCAACCCGCCATCGAACGGGTCGCCCTGAAAGACGCGACCGGCATCGTCTGCACCGGCCTTGCCGACGATCTGACCGAAACCCCCGACGACTACCGCGCGGCCCTTCTTCTGGGCAAAACCCTTGGCCTGCCCATGCTGTGTGCCAACCCCGACATCGTCGTCGACATGGGTGACAAACGGCTCTACTGCGCCGGGGCCTTGGCGCAAGCCTACGAAGAAATGGGCGGCACCGCGCTTTACTTTGGCAAGCCGCATCCGCCGATCTATGATCTCGCCCGGCGTCGCCTGGCCGAGGCGGGCGCGCCCTCCGACCCGCAGATCCTGTGCATCGGCGACGGGATTGCCACCGACATCCAGGGCGGCATCTCGGAAGGTCTCGACACGCTGTTCATCACCGGCGGACTTGAAGCCGAGCGCTTCGGCTCCGATGTCGAACAGCCCGAGCAGGACCTTCTCGACACGTGGCTGGCCAGCAAACAGCTTTCCCCAAGCTTCGCCATGGGTCGCCTTCGCTGACGAGAAGGTAACTTTAATACACTTGCAACGACAGTATTGAACAAATCTTGCGCAGCCGATTGTGCTGCGCCGCAGCATGTGCTAGCTTCCCCACATGGATGGAAGGGAATCGGACCCTATGCTGGATAACATGCCGCGCGGCACGATCTGCATCGAAGACATCGAAATCGGCATGTCCCGCCACCTCATGAAGGTCGTAACCGACCGGGATATCGAGCTTTTTGCCGAGGTTTCCACTGACCGGAACCCTGTCCACCTTGATGAGCAGTATGCCCAGGACACGATCTTCGAGGGCCGTATCGCGCATGGAATGCTGACGGCCGGGCTGATCTCCGCCGTCATCGGCGAACAGCTTCCCGGCCACGGTACCGTCTATCTTGGGCAAAGTTTGCGGTTCATGGCCCCCGTCCGCCCCGGCGACATGGTCCGCGCCGAGGTTACGGTGACCGCCATCGACCACGCCAAACGCCGGGTGACCCTTGAAACCCTCGCCTCGGTGGGTAAAACCGTAGTCCTGAAGGGTGAAGCGCTGGTTCTCGCGCCCAGCCGCAAGTTCGACTGACGGGCCCCGGCCCGCAAAGGGCAGGATGCAGCAGCACTTTCACTGGCAGGGCCTCGACCCGTCCGCCCGCGGCGCGTCCGTCGCGATGGGGAATTTCGACGGTGTCCATCGCGGCCATCAAGCGGTGATCGACCTCGCCCGTGGCCCGGCACCACTTGGCATCGTCACGTTCGAGCCCCACCCCCGCCAGTTCTTTGCCCCCCAAAGCCCTGCCTTCCGCCTGATGAACGCCGAAGCCCGTGCCAACCGCCTGGCCCGGCTTGGGGTCGAACACCTCTTCCAGCTGCCCTTCGACGCCACCCTCGCCGCCTTTTCGCCGGAAGGCTTCGTGACCGAAGTTCTCGCCGATGGCCTTGGCATCTCCCACGTCGTCGTCGGCGCTGACTTCTGCTTTGGCAAGGGCCGGGCCGGGTCGGCGCAGGACCTGGCAAGCCTGTGCGATGCCAAAGGGATTCGCACCACAGTCGCTCCCCTTGTCGCCGACAACGGCACCGAAATCTCCTCGACCAATATCCGCCGGGCGCTGGCCGATGGCCGCCCCCGCGACGCCCAGGCGATGCTGGGCCACTGGCACCGCATCGACGGCGAGGTTCTGCACGGCGAAAAGCGGGGCCGCGAACTTGGCTACCCCACGGCGAACATGTCGGTCGATGGGCTGCACCTGCCGAAACTCGGGGTCTATGCCGTCCTCGTTGACATCCTGACCGGCCCGCAGGCAGGCAGCTTCCACGGCGCAGCCAGCCTTGGTGTCCGGCCAATGTTCGGCGAAAACCGCCCGAACCTCGAAACGTTCCTCTTCGACTTCAAGGGCGACCTTTACGGCCAGCACCTGTCGGTCGCGCTGGTCGATTTCCTCCGCCCCGAGCTGAAATTCGATGGCCTTCCCGCCCTCATCACCCAGATGGAGGCCGACTGTCAGAAGGCCCGCACGATCCTGTCGGCACTTTAGCCCCTTCCCTTTTCCGCGCCGCCACATCACCTTGCCCGAATGGCCACGCTCCGCCCCCGCTTCTGGGAAACTGTCCCCCTGAACAAGCTGACCCAGCAGGAATGGGAGGCGCTGTGCGACGGCTGCGGCAAGTGCTGCCTGAACAAGCTGGAATACGAAGACACCGGCGAGGTCGCCTATACCCGCGTCGCCTGCCGCTTGCTGGACGGCGACACCTGTCAGTGCCGCGACTATCCCAACCGCAAGATGCACGTCCCGGAATGCGTGGTCCTGACACCCAAGACCCTGCCGAAGATCGCCTACTGGATGCCCTCGACCTGCGCTTACAAACTTCTCTTCCAGAAAAAGCGTCTGCCCAACTGGCATCCGCTGGTCACGGGCGACCCGGACAGCACCCACAAGGCCGGCGAATCCATAAGGGGCATCACGATCTCTGAAACCGATGTGCCCGAGGATGACTGGGAAGACTACCTGATCGAGGGCAACCCCTGATGCGCTTTGCGTCCGACAACACCTCGGGTGCTGCGCCCGAAGTCCTGACTGCGATCCTGAAGGCGAACGAAGGCTACGACCGCTCCTACGGTGCGGACGCCGCCATGGCCCGGGTGACCGCCCTGGTCCGCGAGATCTTCGAAGCGCCCGAGGCGGTTGTGCATCTGGTGGCCACCGGCACCGCCGCCAACGCCCTCGCCATCGCGACCCACTGCCAACCCTGGGGCGCGGTCTTCTGCCATACCCACGCGCATATCGCAGAAGACGAATGCAACGCACCCGAGTTCTATTCGGGCGCAAAGCTGGTGCTGGTTCCGGGAGAGGTCGGCAAGATCACGCCCGCAACTCTCGCCACAGCCCTTGCAACGACCGGTGAAGGCGGGGTCCACGGCGTCCAGCGCGGAATGCTCAGCCTCACCAATGTAACCGAGGCAGGAACCGTCTACACCTCCGCCGAACTTGCTGCCCTGACCGCTCTGGCCAAGATGCACGCCCTGCCCTGCCACCTCGACGGCGCGCGCTTTGCAAATGCGCTGGTGGCGACAGGCGGGACCCCGGCCGAGATGACCTGGAAAGCTGGCATCGACGTGCTGTCACTCGGCGGCACCAAGAACGGCTGCCTTGGGGTCGAGGGCGTGGTCCTTTTCGACCCCGCCAAGTCCTGGGAACTGGAACTGCGCCGCAAGCGGGGCGGGCATCTTTTCTCCAAGCACCGCTTCCTGTCCGCTCAGATGGAGGCCTATCTGACCGATGGCCTCTGGCTGCGGCTGGCAGCCCAGGCAAACGCGATGGGCCAAAGGCTGTCCAAGGGTCTGCAAGCCAAGGGCGCAACTGTCCCCGATGCCCCTGCAAACATGCTGTTTCCCCTCTGGGCACCCGGAACCCACGACCGGCTGGAGGCCGCAGGCGCCCATTTCTACCGCCTGACCGCCCCCGAAGGCCGCGAACGTGCCCGGCTGGTCACCAGCTGGTCGACGACTGAGGCGGATGTGGATCGGTTCCTCTCCACCCTCTGACGCCGATGCTGCGTTTGCAGCGAAATTCGCGCCGTTGGCAGTCGCGCCGGTTTGCAACGACCGGCCCGGATGATAAGCGGGGGCACGTCACGAATCCGTCATCCAAGGGGCGCCCATGCCAGCCGTCACGGAACCGAAGCTGATCGCCGGAAATGCCAATCTGCCCTTGGCCAAGTCCATCGCCCGACGGATGTCGATGCACC
Organism: Paracoccaceae bacterium; assembly: GCA_009773055.1. GTDB lineage: Bacteria > Pseudomonadota > Alphaproteobacteria > Rhodobacterales > Rhodobacteraceae > Tabrizicola. The sequence goes on along the minus strand of WOUW01000003.1, from coordinate 24,129 downwards.
GCGGGATGAGCGTCAATCTGGTGGAGGCCCGGGTCGAACGCTTCAACGATCAAGAGATCTTCGTCGAAGTCTTCGAGAATGTCCGCGGCGAGGACATGTATGTCATCCAGTCGACCTCGAACCCGGCGAACGACAACCTGATGGAGCTTCTGATCATGACCGACGCCCTGCGCCGGTCCTCGGCCAGCCGCATCACGGCCGTGATCCCCTACTTCGGCTATGCCCGCCAGGACCGCCGCGCCAAGGCCCGTACCCCGATCAGCGCAAAGCTGGTGGCGAACCTGATCGAAACTGCCGGTGTCGACCGCGTCCTGACGCTCGACCTCCACGCGGCGCAGATCCAGGGCTTCTTCGACATCCCCGTCGACAACCTTTACGCCAGCCCGGTCTTTGCCTTGGACATCGAGCATCACTTGAAAGACAAGCTTGGCCACATCACCGTGGTTTCACCTGATGTGGGTGGCGTGGCGCGGGCGCGCGAGCTGGCCAAGCGGATCAACGCCCCCCTCGCCATCGTCGACAAGCGGCGCGAGAAGGCCGGAGAGATCGCCGGGATGACCGTCATCGGCGACGTGACCGGGCAGACCTGCATCATCGTCGATGACATGTGCGACACCGGCGGCACGCTCTGCAAGGCGGCCGAAGTGCTGATGGAGGCAGGCGCGACCGAGGTCCACGCCTACACGACCCATGGCGTCATGTCCGGCCCGGCGGTTGAACGGGTGACGAATTCGGTGCTGAAAAGCCTCGTGATCACCGATTCGATCGACCAGACCGCCGCCGTCAAAGCCGCAAGGAACATCCGCATCGTCCCGACGGCCCCAATGTTCGCACAAGCCATCCTCAACATCTGGGGCGGCATGTCGGTTTCGTCCCTGTTCGAGACCGACACACTCGTGCCGATCTACGAAGGCCTTTATCAGCGCAGCTGACCCGGTTTTGCGCGGGTCTTGCCATAAAGTCTGCGCAATGACGCTGTAGCACCGTGATTGTTGCGAAGGCCAAGCAAGATCGCTGGGCCGCGTTCTGGTCGGGTGACATATGATGTGGTCTCGGACGACGGCACAGATGACCGGCCCACGCGCCTTTCTGCGGTTCTTGCCCACGGAACGCTGGATGCTGTGGCTGATTGCCGGTGTCGGCAGTCTTGCCGTCGCCCTTGCCTTGGGGATGCAGCGGCAGGTCAACTGGCCACCCTTCCTTGCCGGTTACTTCGGCACCTTGGGACTTGCGGCAGTTGGTGCCTACGTGCGGCAGACAAAAGGCGCGCCGCGCATCGCCCTGGCTCTGGTTGGCACCGCAATCTTCACCGGCTTCACGGCCGTCTCCTCCGTCTTCATCTTTGCCCTGTTCCCGCTGCAAAATCCGCTGATCGACCTGACACTGATCGAACTGGACGCAGCACTGGGCTACGACTGGTCCTCGCTTGTCGCATGGCTTGCGGGTTTCCCGGTCTTTGCCAAGGTTCTCGGCTATGTCTACCATTCCTCGCTGGTCCAGATTCTGCTGACCATCATCCTGCTTGCCGGACTTTCGCGCGAAATTGCGCTGCACCGCTTTCTCTTCGTCGGCATCCTGACACTGATCCTTGCCGTCGCGATCTGGTGGATCGTACCCAGCGTCGGCCCTTCGGCCTTCCAGTCGATCCCCGAGGCTGACCGGCTTGCCACCGGGCTGTACTTCAACCCGGCCTATGGAGCCTATCTGCGCGAACTGGTGGAAGTCGGGCCCCGCGTGATCACCCCCGAGGTCGTCACCGGCGTCGTGGCCTTTCCGTCCTACCACATTATCATGGCGCTGATGGTGGTCTGGTCTGCCCGCGGAACCTTCGCGTTCCTTCCAGCACTTGGAACCAACATCGCGATGGTGCCCGCTACCTTGACGCATGGCGGACACCACCTGATAGACCTCTTTGCCGGGCTGGTGGTTTTCATCTTTGCCGTATGGGTCGCGGGCCGCCTGATCCGGCACCCGGCCTAGGTCACGTCCCAGTCATCCTCGTCCCGCACCGGCCCAATCGCCATCCAGTCGGCGCGGATGCGCGCAACGCGTGTATCGGCCCAGGTCCGAAACACGATCTCGAAGCCACTGGCCGTGACGTTCTCGGCACTGACATCGACGCGGCTGTTCGACTTGTGGTCAATGTCCCACATCGAGATGCCAACCGTCACTGCGGGCAGGGCAAGGAAAGGCTCCTTGAAGACCTGCGCCTGTCGGACTTCGCGCGGGCCTTCGCCCGTCCACATCGCGCCGTCATGCACAAAGTCCGAGAACAGGATCCGTGAACCCTGATCGACGCCAACAACACCTGAAAACCGCCGCATACTGAAATCCGAACCCCATCCCCGGGCCAATCATGCCGGTTCTTGATTCTGAGGGCCAGAAAAATGCGGTTCGGCGGCTTTGTGCTTACCCCTGCGCGCCTCATCAGCGGATCAACGAAAGGGTATGGATCGTCTCACTTCGCGCGTGGGGCGATTCAGTGTACATTTCACTCCACCTGCGGTCGCGCGACCTATTTGTTGTCGCGGAAGATACAGGCGCATTCTCCGACACATTCATTCCCAGGAGACTTTCAATGGACAACGAGACCATTTCCATCGACAAACTTCCCTGTTGCCCCGAAGTGACGAAAGAGCCTTGCTGCGAACGGCTGCGGTTTTCCTATCGTCTGACCAACCGGCTGAACGATGTCCCGGTCGAGATCACCATCGTGGCCGAGCTGGAACGCTGCCCCGGGCCCTTGTCCTTGGGCGACGTCGTCTATTCGACGACACTTCTTCCCGGCGAAAAGGTCCGTCTCTTCAACTCAACCCGCAACACCCGCTTCACTTACGATTCGGACTCGAAGGTCAGCTACCGGCATGAACAGTCGTCCGAGGAAACCTATTACATGCGGGCGATGGACCGCTATTCCTCGGACCTGACGGCCACCGACCGGGGCTCGGCGGCGTCCTCGTCGAGTTCCGACTTCGAGACGGATGTCGATGCGTCCTACGCCTCGATCGGCTTCGCCGGCGGCGGCAGCGTCAATGTCGAAGGCAACTTCAACTCGCGCAGCGCCTCGTCCTTCATGCGGGAACTCTCCAGCCATGTGCGCACCTCGCATGATCGGTCGGTTCAGGCCACGCGGGCGGCAAATGCGGTGCAGATGGGTGAGGTGCAAAGCCGGACACATACCCAAGGCGAAAGCGAGGACGCCTATGAGGCCTCGACCCGCACTTTCGAGAACAAGAACGACTGCCACGCTGTCACCTACTTCGCCTATCAGCTGGTCAAGCAACAGACGCTGAAGTTCCGCATCGTGTCGGTCCTGCGCCGGATCGTCGATCCTGCGGGCGACAGCTCGGTCGAAGCGCGGCCCGTGCGGCCCGGAACCGGGGTCAAGGTGTTGCCTGCGGGCATCCTTGCCACCCAGGCCGGTCGGATCAACGTCCAGGCCGAAGGGCGCACGTCGGCTGTCGCCCAGCAGGCAAACGTGCTGGGCAATGCGGGCGGCATCGGCAACTCTGGCGGATTCGCGGGCGGGTTCGCCCCGGTGCTGACGCCGCTGCGGTTTGCGATCAACGCCCAGCCGGTGCCTGCCGAGACGCAGGACGCGGTGATGAAGAAGGTCGATACCGAACTGGTGAGGGATGGCATTCTGGCCCAGGTCGGATCGGACGCGGTCGGCGCAAAGCTTGCGGCAGAACTGAACTTCGAACGGACCTTCTGCCTGCCCACGCAGGGCATCGTGGTCAAGGGCTGTCTTGACCGCTGCAGCACCTGCGAAGAAAGCCGCGAAAAGTCGATCGCACTGGATCTGGAACGCAAGGCGCTCGAGAACAAGCTTCTGGCCAAGCAGATCGACCTTCTGGAAAAAAGCCAGCAATACCGATGCTGCCCGGTCGGCGAAGCCGAGCCGATGGAAGCCTGATGTCGGCGACCTGAAAAGCATGAAGGCCCCGGTTTGACCGGGGCCTTCATGAATTTTCATCTCGTCACCGGAACTTAAATTCCGGCGGCAGCCCGCATCGCGTAAAGATCCGCCACAGCCTTGTCCGCCGCGTCCTTGTCCGAGTTGACGGCCGCCGCTTCGCAGGCGTCAGCCACCAGCGCGTCCAGCGCGGCAGGGGTCAGCTCGTTCAGCGGCACGGCCTGCTCGGCCAGGACCGACACGCCCGTGGCGCTGATCTCGGCAAAGCCACCCGTCACGATGTAGGCCTTCATCCCGTCGGCAGCGATCACCCGAAGAACGCCCGGCCGCAGCGAGGTGATGGTCGAGGCATGCCCCTCCATCGCCGTCAGATCGCCCATCGCGCCGGGGATCTGCACCTCGGTCGCCGGGAACGACGCCAGGCGACGCTCCGGGCTGACGAGGTCGAATTGAACCGTGCTGGCCATCTTGCCCCCTTACGCCGCAGCTGCCGCGAGTTTGGCAGCCTTGGCTTTCACTTCCTCGATGTCGCCGACCATGTAGAAGGCGGCTTCCGGCAGGTGGTCGTATTCACCCGCAACCACCGCCTTGAACGACGCGATGGTCTTTTCCAGCGGAACCTGCACACCGTCCGAGCCGGTGAAGACCTTCGCCACGTCGAACGGCTGCGACAGGAAGCGCTGGATCTTCCGGGCGCGCGCTACGGTCAACTTGTCCTCTTCCGACAGTTCGTCCATCCCAAGGATGGCGATGATGTCCTGCAGCGACTTGTAGCGCTGAAGCACACCCTGCACCGAACGGGCGACGTCATAGTGTTCCTGCCCCACGACCAGCGGGTCCATCAGACGCGAGGTCGAGTCGAGCGGGTCCACCGCCGGGTAGATGCCCAGTTCCGAGATCGCACGCGACAGGTTGGTCGTGGCGTCAAGGTGCGCGAACGAGGTCGCAGGCGCAGGGTCGGTCAAGTCATCGGCCGGAACGTAGATCGCCTGGACCGAAGTGATCGAACCCGCCTTGGTCGAGGTGATGCGTTCCTGCAGCGCACCCATGTCGGTCGCCAGCGTCGGCTGATAGCCCACAGCAGAAGGGATACGGCCCAAGAGCGCCGACACTTCCGAACCGGCTTGGGTAAAGCGGAAGATGTTGTCGATGAAGAACAGAACGTCCGTGCCGGACTGGTCGCGGAACTGTTCGGCCAGCGTCAGGCCCGACAGCGCCACGCGCATACGCGCCCCCGGCGGTTCGTTCATCTGACCGTAGACAAGCGCCACTTTCGACTTGGTCATGTCCTCGGGGACGATAACCCCGGATTCGATCATCTCGTGGTAAAGGTCGTTGCCCTCACGGGTCCGTTCGCCCACGCCCGCGAAGACCGAGAAGCCCGAGTGCACTTTGGCGATGTTGTTGATCAGTTCCATGATCAGAACCGTCTTGCCCACGCCTGCACCGCCAAACAACCCGATCTTGCCGCCCTTGGAGTAGGGGGCCAGAAGGTCGATGACCTTGATGCCGGTGACCAGGATTTCCGACGAGGTCGCCTGTTCCGAGAAGGACGGCGCCGGACGGTGGATCGACCGGTATTCGGTCGCGTTGACCGGGCCCTTTTCGTCCACCGGCTCGCCGATGACGTTCAGGATGCGGCCCAGCGTCGCGTCACCCACGGGCACCGAGATCGGCGAACCAAGGTCCTTGACGACCGCACCGCGGACCAGGCCTTCGGTTGCGTCCATCGCGATGGCGCGGACAGTGTTTTCACCAAGGTGCTGGGCCACTTCAAGGACCAGACGCTTGCCGTTGTTGTCGGTTTCCAGCGCGTTCAGAATCGCGGGAAGGTCGCCATCGAACTGCACGTCGACGACGGCGCCGATAACCTGCGTCACCTTGCCAGCGCCAGCTGCGGCTTTCGGGGCTTTTGCCATTGTCTTCTACTCCGGGTTCGTCAGAGCGCCTCGGCGCCCGAAATGATTTCGATAAGCTCTTTGGTGATCGCGGCCTGACGGCTCCGGTTGAACTGGATCGTCAGCTTGTTGATCATGTCGCCTGCGTTGCGGGTCGCGTTGTCCATGGCGGACATCCGCGCGCCCTGTTCGCTGGCGCCGTTTTCCAGAAGCGCGGTGAAGATCTGCGTTGCGACGCCACGCGGCAGCAGGTCGGCCAGGATCGCCTCTTCCGAGGGCTCGTAGTCGTACAGTGCCGTGACGTTTGCGGTTTCGAACTTGGCCGGGATCACCTGCTGCATCGTCGGGATCTGGCTGATCACCGACTGGAAGCGGTTGTAGAAGATCGTGACCACATCCGCTTCGCCAGCCTCGAACGCCGCCATGACTTCGCGCGCCACACCCTGCGCATTGGCATAGCCCACGCGCTTGACTTCGCTCATGTCGACATGGCCGACGAAAGTCTGGCCCCAATCGCGGCGCAGCTGCTCGCGGCCCTTCTTGCCGACAGTGAGGATCTTCACCGTCTTGCCCGCCGTCACCAGCTCGTTCGCCTTCAGGCGCGCCAGCTTGACGATGGACGAGTTGAAGCCGCCGCAAAGCCCGCGCTCGGACGTCATCACGACCAGAAGATGCACCTGGTCCCGACCGTTCCCGGCCAGAAGCTTCGGCGCACCCTCTCCGGTGCCGACACCAGCCGCAAGGGCCGACATCACCGCCGTCATCCGCTCGGCGAAGGGCCGTGCGGCTTCGGCAGCTTCCTGGGCGCGGCGCAGTTTTGCTGCCGCGACCATCTGCATCGCCTTCGTGATCTTCCGCGTGTTCTTGACGCTTCCGATCCGGTTCTTGAGGTCCTTAAGGCTGGGCATATGCCTATTCCTTCAGGGCTTAGGCGAAGGACTTGGCGAAGGCGTCAAGTTCCGCACGGATCGCTTTTTCCAGATCGCCCGCCACTTTGCGGTCGTTCTTGGTGATGTCGTCCAGCAGTGCTTTGCCCGCTGTCCGCAGGTGCTTCAGAAGCCCCGTTTCGTAACGGCCCACGTCCTTGACCGCCACCTTGTCCAGATACCCGGCGGTGCCCGCGAAGATCACGCAGACGATCTCGGCGTTGGTCAGCGGCGAATACTGGTTCTGCTTCATCAGTTCCGTCAGGCGTGCGCCACGGTTCAGAAGCTGCTGGGTCGAGGCGTCAAGGTCGGACCCGAACTGCGCGAAGGCCGCCATTTCGCGGTATTGCGCCAGTTCCAGCTTCACCTTGCCCGCGACCGACTTCATCGCGTTGGTCTGCGCGGACGAACCGACGCGCGACACCGACAGACCGGTGTTCACGGCCGGACGGATGCCCTGGTAGAAGAGTTCGGTTTCCAGGAAGATCTGGCCGTCAGTGATCGAGATCACGTTCGTCGGAATGAACGCCGACACGTCGCCGCCCTGGGTTTCGATGATCGGCAGCGCGGTCAGCGAACCTGCACCGAAATCCTCGTTCAGCTTCGACGAGCGTTCCAAGAGGCGCGAGTGCAGATAGAACACGTCGCCCGGATAGGCCTCACGTCCCGGCGGACGACGCAGGAGGAGCGACATCTGGCGGTAAGCCACGGCCTGTTTGGACAGGTCATCATAGATGATCAGCGCATGGCGGCCGTTGTCGCGGAAGAATTCCGCCATCGCGGTCGCGGCATAGGGGGCGAGGAACTGCAGTGGGGCCGGGTCCGACGCGGTGGCCGCGACGACGATGGTGTAGGCGCTGGCGCCGCTTTCTTCCAGCTTCTTCACCAGCTGGGCCACGGTCGACCGTTTCTGGCCGATGGCGACGTAGACGCAGTACAGCTTCTTCGATTCGTCGGTGCCAGCGGCGTCGTTGTAGGACTTCTGGTTCAGGATGGTGTCGAGCGCCACGGCAGTCTTGCCGGTCTGGCGGTCGCCGATGATCAGTTCGCGCTGGCCACGGCCAACGGGGATCATCGCGTCAACGGCTTTCAGGCCGGTCGCCATCGGCTCGTGCACCGATTTGCGCGGGATGATGCCCGGGGCCTTCTGGTCGGCCACCCGACGCTCGGTCGACGCGATCGGGCCCTTGCCGTCGATCGGGTTGCCCAGACCGTCCACAACGCGGCCCAGCAGACCATTGCCAACCGGCACGTCCACGATGGACTTGGTGCGCTTGACGGTGTCGCCTTCCTTGATGTCCTGGTCGGACCCGAAGATCACGATACCGACGTTGTCGACTTCCAGGTTCAGCGCCATCCCGCGGATGCCACCGGGGAATTCGACCATCTCGCCGGCCTGCACGTTGTCAAGGCCGTGGACACGGGCAATCCCGTCGCCGACCGACAGCACGCGGCCGACTTCGGCCACTTCGGCGTCCTTGCCAAAATTCTTGATCTGCTCTTTCAGGATCGCAGAGATCTCAGCAGCCTGAATTCCCATCACCCAACCTCTTTCATTGCATTCTGGAGAGCCGCGAGCTTCGCCTTGACCGAGGTATCGATCATGGTCGAGCCGAGCTTGACGACAAGACCGCCGATGAGGCTTTCATCGACAGTGGTTTTCAGTTTCACGGTCTTGCCGACGCGGGCCTTCAGCGTCTCGGCAAGCTTTTTCGATTGTGCGGCGCTCAGCGCGCGGGCGGCGGTGACTTCGGCGGTCACTTCGCCCTTTTCGGTGGCGATCAGATCGGCCAACGCCGTCAGAAGCTGCGGCAGGACGAACAGGCGCCGCTTGTCGGCCATAAGCGCCAGCGTATTCGCCATCAGCCCGCTCAGGCCCATCTTCGCAGCAACCGCGCCAAGGGCATTGCCCTGGTCTTCGCGGCTGACCATCGGCGACGAGATCACCCCGCGCAGGTCGGCGCTGGACGCAAGGGCTTCGGACAGGGCGGCGGTGTCGGATTCCAGCGCCGTCAGCGCCTTGTCTTCCTTGGCCAGTTCGAACAAGGCCGAAGCGTAGCGTGCGGCGATGCCCAGAGAGATCGAAGCGGGTTCTGACACGTCAAACCTTCCGTTGTCTCGTGGCCGCCTGCCCGGTTGGGGGGGGCCTTTCCTTCAGCGCATACCTCGACAACCGTCTGGGCTGCGCACCTTCCGTCGCGGGGTCTCTAGCAGAGGCTTTCCCACCCCGCAACCGGGTTGAACACGCTTTCTTGAGCCTGCGACGAGACCAATTTGTCGCTGTTGGCGCAAACGTTGCCGCCGTGTCTGAACTGCCCCACTTTGCCACCCGAATCTCGATGATGCCGTGCGAACTGTCTGTCCGGCTGGTTCAGGGGTCTCGGTGCGGGGGTCCATTCACGTTGGGTCACATCGGTGTCAGATCCGGTCTTGTCGGGTTGATCTTGCCAGCGCCACCGCGAAGGATGGCGGAAAAGAAAAACCGGACCACGAAAAGGCAGAACGAGCATGACAGTCTCTCGACGCGAACTTCTGGGCGCGGCCCTTGGCGCAACCGTGCTGGCTACCACGGCCCGCGCCGAAACTTCGGTTGTGCGCAGCAACGTCTCCAGCTTCAAGATGCAGGACTGGCGCGACCATTTCGAAGCCCTGGATCGCGCGACCATCGTCGCCGACACCATCTCGCGCGCCCTGCACTTCTGGAGCGCGGACGGTGCCGACTATCGCATCTTCCCGACCTCGGTCCCGATCAGCGACGAACTGACCAAGCGCGGCTACACCGAGATCGTGCGCAAGAAGGTCGGCCCCAGCTGGACCCCCACGCCCTCGCAGATGGAACGTTACCCCGACTGGAAGCCGATTCCCCCCGGGCCGGAGAATCCCCTCGGCACCCATGCGATGTATCTCGGCTGGCCCGCATACATCATCCACGGCACCCACGACACCCGGAAGATCGGGCGCCGGTCGTCCGACGGCTGCATCGGGCTCTTCAACGAGAACATTGCCGAGCTGTTTGATCTCTGCCCCATCGGCACCCAGGTCCGCGTGATCTAAGGTTAAGCGCGACTGCCCACCCTACTCCCGGTTAAGGGCCGGTTCCGGTGCGCCCTTGCCTACTCCCTCCCAGACCTTGAGCGGTCGCTTCACCGCCGCCCCCAGCCCCCCGCGCGTCGGGGCGTAGACCTGCTTTGATGCCTCGACCATCAGCACGCCCCCCGCCAGCCACGGCATCCGGCGTCCGAAGGTCTCCCACAGGTTCGCCGACCGCAGCCAGAACCGAGTCCCCGACGGCGGCGCGAACAGGACCGAACAGCTGCGTTCCGGCGTGAACCCGTGCCGCTTCAGCTGCGTCTCAAGCTGCGCCACCGAATAGGGCCTGCCAAAGCCGAACGGCGTCACGTCGCGGCGGGACCAAAGCCCGATCCGGTTCGGCACCACGAACAAGGCCCGCCCCCCCGGCCCCAGCACCCGGTGCGCTTCCTCCAGCACCGCCGAGGGATTCTCCGAGGTCTCCAGCCCGTGCATCAGCACCAGCCGGTCCACCAGTCCCGTGGGCAGCGGCCACGCGGTGTCCTCGCACAGGACGCTCACGTTCTCCATCCCGGCGGGCCAGGGCATCACCCCCTGCGGCCCCGGCATCAGCCCCACCACCCGCCGCGCCTCGGCCAGATAGGGGCGCAAAAGCGGCACCGCAAAGCCGAAGCCCACCACCGTCTCTCCGGTCTGCGGCTGCCAGAGCCGCACCAGCTGATCCCGGATCGCCCGCTGCGCCACCCGGCCCAACTGCGTGCGATAGTAGAAATTCCTCAGGTCCAGCACATCAAGGTGCATTGCTGTCGCCGCTCATTGGGTCAATCCTGACCATCATAGCCGCGAAGAGGCCAAAGACCATGCCGCTTGAACTCGTCACCATCCCCTGCCTTGCCGACAACTACGCCTACCTGATCCACGACGCGGACACCGGCCAGACCGCCGTCATCGACGTCCCCGAAGTGGGGCCCATCCTCGCCGCCCTTGACGCCCACCAGTGGCGGCTGACCGACATCCTGATCACCCACCACCACGACGACCACATCCAGGGCGTCGAACCCTTGCGTGCCCGGACCGGAGCAATGGTGCTGGGGGCCGCCGCCGATGCCCACCGCCTGCCCCGCCTCGACCTTGCGCTGACCGAGGCCGACAGCTTCTCCATCGGCCACGACTTCGCCCGAGTGATCGACGTCCCCGGCCACACGCTTGGCCATATCGCGTTCCACTTCCCCGACAGCCGCCTTGCGTTTACCGCCGACAGCCTGATGGCCGGCGGCTGCGGGCGACTCTTCGAAGGCACCGCGCGGCAGATGCACGCCTCGCTGCAAAAGCTCGCCGCGCTTCCCCCCGACACGCTCATCTGCTCGGGCCATGAATACACCACATCGAACCTGCGTTTCGCTGCCACCCTTGAACCGGACAATCCGCACCTTATCTCCCGGATTGCCGACGTGGCCGCCAAACGCGCCCAGGGCATACCCACCGTTCCTGTCCCGCTGCAGACAGAGCTGGACACGAACCCCTACCTGCGGGCCCACCTGCCCGCGCTCAAAACAGCGATCGGCCTCCCAGATGCCGACGATGTCATGGTTTTCGCCGAAATCCGGGCCAGAAAAGACAAGTTCTAGGCGCCCGATATCACAAATGGCGTGAGAGACCGGGGGAAACCCCAAAATCTGGAAAATTGCGCTTGAAGTGCGGGAAATAAAACCGAACCTTAAGCAGATGAGGCCACGGTTGGTACGGGCCCAGGCGCCCGGCTGACCTGCAGGACAGGAGCACTGAACGTGCCATCGTTTTCGACCACGCTTGAACAAGCCATCCACTCTGCGCTGGCGCTTGCCAACTCGCGCCGCCACGAACTGGCGACGCTGGAACATCTTCTCCTGGCCCTGATCGACGAACCCGATGCTGCTCGGGTGATGAAGGCCTGCGCGGTCAACCTCGACGACCTAAAGAAGACCCTGACCGACTTCATCGACGACGATCTGTCCACCCTCGTGACAGATGTCGAGGGGAGCGAGGCCGTCCCCACCGCCGCCTTCCAGCGCGTCATCCAGCGCGCGGCGATCCATGTGCAATCCTCGGGCCGCACCGAAGTCACCGGCGCCAACGTCCTTGTCGCGATCTTCGCCGAACGCGAATCGAACGCCGCCTACTTCCTGCAGGAACAGGACATGACCCGTTACGACGCGGTCAACTTCATCGCGCATGGCGTGGCGAAAGACCCTTCGTATGGCGAGGCGCGACCCGTCCAGGGCGCCGAGGAACAGCAGGAAACCCCGAAGGCCGAGGCGGGAGAGGCGAAAGAATCCGCCCTGTCGAAATATTGCGTCGACCTGAACGTGAAGGCCCGAAAGGGTGACGTCGACCCGCTCATCGGCCGTGAGCCCGAGGTGGAGCGTGCCATCCAGGTCCTCTGCCGTCGGCGCAAAAACAACCCGCTTCTCGTGGGCGATCCGGGCGTCGGCAAGACCGCGATTGCCGAAGGCCTCGCCCGCAAGATCGTGAACGGCGAAACGCCCGAGGTTCTGGCCAAAGCCACGATCTTCAGCCTCGACATGGGCGCGCTTCTCGCTGGCACCCGCTATCGCGGCGACTTCGAGGAACGGCTGAAGCAGGTCGTCAAGGAACTGGAAGATCACCCCGACGCGATCCTCTTCATCGACGAGATTCACACCGTGATCGGCGCTGGTGCGACCAGCGGCGGTGCGATGGATGCCTCCAACCTGCTGAAACCCGCGTTGCAGGGCGGCAAGCTGCGCTGCATGGGCTCGACCACCTACAAGGAATTCCGTCAGCACTTCGAAAAGGACCGTGCCCTGTCGCGGCGCTTCCAGAAGATTGACGTCAATGAGCCTTCGGTGCCGGATGCGATCAAGATCCTGATGGGTCTGAAACCGCATTTCGAGGAACACCACGACCTGAAGTACACCAACGACGCGATCAAGTCGGCGGTAGAGCTGGCCGCGCGCTACATCCATGACCGGAAACTGCCGGACTCTGCCATCGACGTGATCGACGAAGCCGGGGCCGCGCAGCACCTGTTGTCGGATTCCAAGCGCCGTAAGTCGCTGGGCGTGAAAGAGATCGAGGCCGTGGTGGCCAAGATCGCCCGCATTCCCCCGAAAACCGTGTCGAAGGACGATGCCGAAACCCTGCGCGACCTGGAAAAGACCCTCAAGCGCGTGGTCTTCGGTCAGGACAAGGCGGTCGAAGCACTATGCTCGGCGATCAAGTTGGCCCGTGCGGGCCTGCGCGAACCGGAAAAGCCCATCGGCAACTATCTCTTCGCGGGCCCGACCGGCGTCGGCAAAACCGAAGTGGCAAAGCAGCTGGCCTCCAGCCTCGGCGTGGAGCTGACGCGCTTCGACATGTCGGAATACATGGAGAAGCACGCCGTCTCCCGCCTGATCGGTGCGCCTCCCGGCTATGTCGGCTTTGACCAGGGCGGCATGCTGACCGATGCCATCGACCAGCATCCGCATTCGGTGCTGCTCTTGGACGAAATGGAAAAGGCGCACCCGGATGTCTACAACATCCTTCTGCAGGTGATGGACCACGGCAAACTGACCGACCACAATGGCCGGACGGTGGACTTCCGCAACGTGATCCTGATCATGACCTCGAACGCGGGCGCGCGTGAGCAAAGCCAGGCCGCCATCGGCTTTGGCCGCGAACGCCGCACGGGCGAAGACACCGCCGCGATCGAGCGGACGTTCACGCCCGAATTCCGCAACCGTCTGGACGCCGTGATCAACTTTGCCCCCCTGGGCAAGGACATCATCATGCAGGTGGTGGAAAAGTTCGTTCTGCAGCTTGAGGCGCAGCTTATGGACCGCAACGTCCATATCGAACTGTCGCCGGAGGCCGCCGCCTGGCTGGGCGAAAAGGGCTATGACGACAAGATGGGCGCGCGTCCCCTGGGCCGCGTGATCCAGGAACACATCAAGAAGCCGCTGGCCGAAGAACTCTTGTTCGGCAAGCTGGTCAAGGGTGGTGTGGTCCGGGTCGAGGTCAAGGACGACGCCATCGTTCTCGACATCGAAGAACCGCAGAAGCCCCGGCTTACCGGACAGAAGCCTCCGCTGCTGACCGCCGAGTAAGGCGTCTCACCGACAAGAAACCCCCGCCCTTATCCGGCGGGGGTTTTGCTTTGTGCGGGAATTAAGAAACTCTGAACGCCCGCAGCCAAGATACTGAAATCATTGGATCCGCTGCACTGCCCACGCGCGGGCAGGGTCAGACCACCGCCGCCCGGTAAAGATGCCAGGTCGCGTGCCCAAGGACCGGCAGCACCACGACCAGCCCCAGAAGCAGCGGCAGGATGCCCAGCACCAGCCCCCCGGCGACGATCAGACCCCAGGTCGCGATCACGACCGGGTTCTCCCGCGCGACCTGGACCGAGGTCAGGACCGCGACCGGCAGGCTCACATCCCGGTCCAGCAAAAGCGGGAACGAGATGACGCTGACCGCCAGCACCGCCGCCGCCAGCACAAAGCCGACCGCAGTCCCGACCACCGTCATCACCCAGCCCGCAGGCGTGGTCAGCGCCGCCGTCACCAGCGCCATCAGGCTGGCGGGGCGTTCCGTCCCCAGCGTCGCCGCGTGGATCGCGTCGGCCAGCAGAAGCCAGGCCATGAAGATCACCCCGTTGAAAAGGCTCAGCATCAGGATCCGCGGAAACCGGGGATTGCGCAGCACATCGAACATAGCGCCCCAGCTGACCTCCCGTCCCGCCTCACGCCTCCGGCTCAGCTCATAGAGGCCCAACGCCGCGACCGGGCCGACCAGGGCAAAGCCGGACAGGACCGGGAACAGAAGGTGGGTCAGGTCGCCCTGGGCCGCCATGGCCAGCAGAACCGCCCCCATCAGCGGATACAGCATGCAGGCAAACAGCACGTCCGACCGCATCGCCGCGAGGTCGTCCCAGCCCAACCGCAATACACGGCGCAGATCGCCGGTCGACAGCTTCCGGGTCTCCGGTCGCGCATTCGGGTCGGCGCTGGTCTGGGTCGCGATGTCGGTCGCATAGCCTGCCGCCGAACCCAGGGCCGAAAAGGTCCAGGACAGCGGGTTTCCAATCGTCTTGGGCATCAGGGGTCCTCCCGCAAAGGGGGGCGCCGGGGCCTTGTCTTACCCCTGGGCGCATCCCGGTGGCATCGACTGCAAGCAACTGTAGCTTCGGAATGGTATCACGAAACCGCCGCACCACCACTCACGGATTAGCGACCCTAGCGTTCGGTCAGCTTCAGCTCGATCCGCCGGTTCTGCGCGCGTGCGGCTTCGTCCTCGCCCACCGTGACCGGGCGGTATTCCCCGAACCCTGTCGCAGCCATCCGGTCGGGCGGAAAGCCCAGCTGATCCTGCATATAGCGCACGACCGACAGGGCGCGGGCCTGGCTCAGCTCCCAGTTGTCGGCGAATTCGCCCCCGCCCGACAGGGGCACATTGTCGGTATGGCCGTCGACCCGGATGATCCAGTCGATCTCGGGCGGGATGTTGGCGCGCACCTCGTCCAGGATGCGAACGACGCCGGCAATCTGCGCCTGCCCTTCCGGCGCAAGATCGGCCGAGCCCGGGTTGAACAGCACCTCGGACGAGAACACGAACCGGTCCCCCACCACCCGCACGCCTTCTCGCCCCTGCAGAAGGGTGGAAAGCTGCCCGAAGAATTCTGACCGGAACCGCGCGAGGTTCTTGTTCTCCTCGGCCAGCCGGGCGGCTTCGGCGGCCTCCAGCTCGGCCCGTTTGCGCTGCTCGGCGGCCACCTGCGCCAGCGCCGCGTTCAGGTCGTTCCCCAAGGTTTCCAGCTGCACCTTCGCCGCCTCGTCCCGGGCACGAGAGTCGTCCAGCACCGATTGCAGGCTGCCAAGCTGGCTGCGCAGCGCCGCGACCTGCTGGTTCAGAAGTTCGACCTCGCGCGCTGCCGTCAGCACTTTCTCCTGTTCCGCCAGCAAGGCGGTTTCCGCCGCCGTCAGCGCCGCGTCCTTGGCCGTCGCCCCCTTCGCCGCTTCGGTCCGCGCGGCGGCCAGAAGGGTCAGCGTTTCCTCGGCCTTCTTCCGTTCGGCCTCCAGGGCCAGCGTCATCGCGGTCAGTTCGGTATCGGCATTCGCCAGCCGGTCGCGCAGGGCTTGCAACGCCGCCGCATCGGCCAGTCTTGCCGTCTCGGCCTCGGACACCTCCACCTTGGCTGCATCCAGCGCGGCAGCCGTCGTCGCCCCCTTGGCCTGCTCTTGCGCCAAAAGCACCTGCAGCGCATCGCGGCGGGCGGCGGCCAGTCGGGCGGCCTCGGCATTGGCGTCCACTTCGTCGCGCGCCGTGGCCAGCGCCAGCGCCATCGCGTCGGCCTCGTTGATCAGCTTGGCCCGCGCCGCCTCCAGATCGGCGACCGACGCGGTCAGCCGCTCTGCCTCGCCCCGCGCCGTGTCGCGTTCCACCAGCAGCGCCGCCACCTGCGCCTCGAAGTCGGTGATCCGCGACTGTGCCGTCGCCAGTTCGCCTTCGCGCGCAGTCAGGTCCGCCGTCAGCGCAGAGATAAGCCCGGCCTGCCGGTCCCCTTCCGCCAGGGCCGAGGTCAACCCCGCCTGCAATTCGGCGACCCGGGCCTCAAGGCCGGTGGCCTTGGCCTGCTCCAGCCCCAAGGCATTGGCAAGCTGCGCGACCTGCGACGTCAGCGCAGTCAGTTCGCTGTCCTGCGTGGTGATCGTGTCGCGCAGCACCGACTGCATCACGGTGAAGATGGTCAGGACGAACATCAGCACCATCAAAAGCGTCGTCACCGCATCGACAAAGCCCGGCCAGATCAGGCTGCTGTCGCGGCGGCGGGTGCGGGCGGCCATCTCAGACCCGCCCGGCGCTGCGGCCCAGTTGCCGGATGGCAGAGGTCAACTGGCCGATGTCGGTCCTGAGATCACTCAACGTTTCCTGCCGTCCCGCCGCCATTTCCTCAAGGATCCGCAGAAGCTGCACGTCGATCGACCGCAACCGCATCCGGCTTTCCGGGTCACTGCCGCCACCGCCTTCGCCATCCTGCAGCGCGGCCAGCAGCTTTTCCTGCCCTTCGGCGATCCGGCGCAGCAGGGCCGCCTGCCCCTTTTCGGCGTCGATCCGGTCGATCAGCTTGGTCATCACAGTGACCAGTTCGGCGATCTTCATCTCGGAATGGAAACGGTTCGCCTCGGTCTGGGTCTGCAGCGCCTGCAGCTCTTCCATCTGCTGCGCCATGTGGTCGACCAGCAGCCCCAGCGCGTTCTGGTCGGCACCGTCGCCGTCGCCCGCATAGCCAAGCCGGGTGATGGATGACAGCCACTCCTCCAGCTCGCGGCTGAACCGGTTCTGGCCGTGACCCGCGAACAGTTCCAGCAGCCCCAGCACCAGCGACCCCGCAAGGCCAAGGAGCGACGAAGAAAACGCCGTCCCCATCCCGCCAAGCTGGCTTTCAAGGCCGCCCATCAGCTTGCCAAAGACATCCAGCCCGCTTTCGCCTTCCTGCGGGGCAAGGCTGCGGATCGTCTCGACCACGGCCGGAACGGTGGTGGCAAGTCCCCAGAAAGTGCCCAGAAGACCCAGGAAAACCAGAAGGTTGATCAGGTAACGGGTGATGTCGCGTGCTTCGTCGATGCGCTGGACGACCGACTCTTGAATCGACCGCGATGACGAGGCCGAGATCGACATCCGCGCCGAGCGTGACCGCAACAGCGCGGCAAGCGGAGCCAGAAGACGGGGCGGGGTGTCGTCTTCGGTGCCCGGTGTGCCCCGGACAAAGTTCTCGATCCAGTAGACCGACTGGGCAAGGATCCAGACCTGCCAGAAGCAGGACAGGACGCCGACAAGGAAGACCAGCCCGATGACGCCGTTCAAGACCGGGTTGGTGCGCAGAATGTCAGCGATCTCGCCGTGAATCAGCCAGGCCCCGGCCCCGACCAGCGCACAGACCAGCAGCATCGTCGTGATCGCGCGGATCGGCTGCGAAAAGGTCGTTGCGACCTCTGCCCCCCGCTGGTCTGTCTGGGACATACTGCCCTCTGGTTTCCCTGCCCGTGTGCCAGAGACTAGCAGGATGGGCGCATCTTCCAAGCAAAAGGTCAGACCAGGTCGCGGACCCGTGACGCAAGCCAGTCAAGGTCAGGATCGGCGATGCCAAGTTCCGCCAGATGCGCCGTGGTCGACCACAGATAGTCGCGGTTCGGCCCGCGCCCGCCAACGGCCTGCGCGATGATCCGGGCCTGTTCTTCGCGGTCCAGCTGGCAGTATTGTGCGTGGTCAGGGTCGATGACATAGGCCAGCGCTTCGATCTGGCCGGCATCCGTGGCAACCGGCAGCGTCCGTTCCAGATAGGCGGACGAGATCAATTCCCGCTCCCGCAGCGCGAACAGCGTCGCAGCCTCGTGCCCGGGTTCCACGCGGAACGCAACGCCGGTGCATGACGCCCCCTCGGCTTCGTCCAATGCCAGGACCAGTCCGGGCTCCTCGACCGTCCCGCGATGGTGGATCGAGCGCATGCAGAAACTGCGGTGCCAGCCCGCCAGCGTCGCAATGCGGCGTTCGGCGACCGGAAAACCCGGATCCCAGATCAGCGATCCGTAGCCGAAGACCCAAAGTGGTGCGTGCATGGCTGGCCCTGTTGCGTGCCGCCCTGTAAACACCGGGCACAAGGCAATGAAAAGGGCCGCTCAATGCGCAAGCTTCTCTTCCTTCTGGTGGTGGCGACGGCGCTCTGGTCGGGCTACTGGTTTGTCGGATCGAATGCGGTCCGGCAGGGGGTCGAGGACGGATTTGCCAACGCCGCCGCGCAAGGGCTGGTGGCTGAAAAGTCGGGCCTGACGGTGGCGGGTTTCCCGAACCGCTGGGACGTGACGATCGATGGCCTGCGCCTTGCCGATCCCGCGACCGGCATCGGCTGGCAGGCCCCCTTCGCCCAGGTCTTCGCGATGACCTGGAAGCCCTGGCATGTGATCGCCGCCCTGCCGCCCGAACAGGTGGTGACCCTGCCGGATCAGGCCGTGACCGTGACCTCGTCCGACCTCAAGGCCAGCCTGCGCGCCAAGCCTTCGACCGACCTGACGCTTGCCGAGGCGCGGGTGGCAGGCACCTCGCTTGCGCTGGCGTCCGACCTCGGCTGGACGCTGGCCTTGGGCGATTTCACCCTGGGCCTGCGCGCCGAACCAGCGCTCGGGCCTGCGGGCTACGAACTCGGCTTCGACCTTGCCCCCCTGACCCCTGACCCGGCCTTTGTCACGGCGGTAAAGGCCGTGACCATCCCCGACCTGCCCGCGTCGGATCTGCCCGCTACGGTCGAAAGCCTCTGGGGCAGCATCTACCTGACCTTTTCGGCCCCGCTGGACCGCCATGTCGGCAAGGCAAAGCCCTACCTGACGCGGATCGAGATCAACCAGCTGAACCTTGCCTGGGGCCAGCTTGCCGCGACCGCCAACGGCCTGATCGAGGCCGATGGCAACGGCTATGCCGCGGGCAACGTGACGGTCACGGTGACCAACTGGGACCGCCTTCCCGCGATCCTCGTCGCCGCCGGACTGATAAAGCCCGACGTCGCCCCCACTGTTGCACGCGGGATGGGGGCCCTTGCCGCCCAGTCACCCGACCTCAAGGTCCTGTCCCTGACGCTCGTGCTCAAGGACGGCCGGATGAGCTTTGGCCCCTTCCCCCTCGGCCCCGCCCCCCTCATGGTCCCGCCGTCCGGTTAACGGCAGTAGGCCCCGCCCTTCCGGGCCGAGGTGTCGAAGTGGAAATGGTCCTCGTGATACCCGTCCGACCCCGGGCCGAGGGTCGTCATGAAATACCCGCAGCCCGCCTTGTAGATCCGCCGCAGCACCTTGTTGTAGTCATTGCTCACCGTCAGCGCCTTGCCGTTCGACAGGATGAAAGCCGGAATGTCGATCGCCCGGCCTTTGCCATGCTCGCTGATCTTCGCGCCCTTGATGTTGTTGCGGCTGCGGCAGATGTAATGCGCCGCGACCTGCATTTCGACGAGATTTCCGTTGAAGGCAGGCTGCGCGACCTCGTCGACCCAGGCGTTCAGCGCCTTGGCGATCGAGCAGTCCACGGTCGCCGTCTGGCTCAGCCGCACCCCGGCGACCGAGGTGATCGCCACCGGGTCTTCGATCCCGCAGCCCTGCACCTTGGACTTGATCCGCGCGATCTCCTCGCCCTTGATCGACGCGACCCCGCAGACCGAGCCCTTCATCGACGCCTTCTCGCGCCGTTTTTTCCGCTCTTCCTTGCGCGTCGGTGGCGGCAGGGCGGCAAGGTCGACTTCATCGTCCTCGACCTTTCCGGACAGATCCAGCCCCGGGGCGTTCGACGTGGCCCGCAGTGCGGCCAGCCGTTGCGCCAGCGCCGCCGGTCGCGGCACCGGACGCAAGGACCTCGTGATGATGGATTGGGCTTGCAGCGAGCCCTCGACCTCGGTCACTGGCACCGTCGCGGCAGGGGTCAAGGCATCGGCCTGCGCTTGCAAGTCACCGGCGGGCAAGTTCCCGGCGGGCAGCGGCAAGACCACCCCCGCCAGCCTGGGGTTCACCAGCGGACGGGGCGAGCGGTCGATGTCCTGCGCCCAGGCCGCGGGCGCCAAGCACAGGCCAAGCCCTGCCCGGCTTCGATGATCCCGCGGCGAATGGCGCGGGTGCGGGTGAAATAGGCATGCAGATGCTCGCCATCCCCCATCCGGATCGCGCGCTGCAACACGAACAGCTCCTCGGCAAACCGGCCCAGGATATCCAGCACCGCGTCCTTGTTGGTCAGGAACACGTCTCGCCACATCACCGGGTCACTGGCCGCGATCCGGGTGAAATCGCGGAAACCCGCGGCGGAATACTTGATGACCTCGGATTGCGAGACGCGGCGCATGTGGTCGGCCACCCCCACCATCGTATAGGCGATGGCGTGCGGCACATGGCTGACCACGGCGACCACCAGATCATGATGGCCGACGTCGAGAAGATCGACCTTGGCCCCCATCCCCTCGATCAACTGGCGCAGACGGGCCAGCGCCTCGGGATCGCAGCCTTCCGGCGGTGTCAAAAGCCACCAGCGGTTCTGGAAAAGCGTGGCAAAGCCCGATCGCGGTCCGGAATACTCCGTCCCCGCCATCGGATGTCCCGGAATGAAATGCACACCCGCGGGCAGGTGCGGCGTGACCGCATCGACCACCGCCTGCTTGACCGAGCCGACATCGGTAACCGTCGCCCCCGGCGCCAGGTGCTGCCCGATCTCGGCGGCGATCTCGCCCATCACCCCGACCGGAACCGCCAGCACGACAAGATCAGCCCCCCGCACAGCCTCGGCGGCGCTCTCCGTCACCCGGTCGCAGAACAGCTCCTTCGCCACCGCCCGGGTTTCGGGCGATTTGGCGTAGCCCACGATCTCGCCCGCCAGCCCGTTCGCCCGCATGGCATGCGCCATCGAGGACGCGATAAGGCCAAGGCCGATCAGGGCAACGCGCTGGTAGATCATCGCACACCCTTGAACTGCGCCACCGCATGCGAGACACGACGGCAGGACGCCTCGTCCCCGATGGTGATCCGCAGGCAATGCGGCAGCTTGTAGCCCGCCACCCGCCGCACGATCAGTCCCTGCGCCTGCAGGAAGGCGTCGCAGGCCTCGGCCTCTTCCTGGCTGGCAAAGCGCGCCAGGATGAAATTCGCCATCGAGGTGTCGGACGGCACTCCAAGTTCGGCCAGCGCATTGGCCAGCCAGCTGCGCATCCGGTTGTTCTCGGCCCGGCAATGGGCAACGAAGGCCTGATCGCGGACCGCGGCCTCGGCGGCCTCAAGCTGCGTGGTGGAAAGGTTGAACGGCCCCCGGATGCGGTTCAACACGTCGATGACGTGCTTCGGCCCATAGCCCCAGCCGATCCGCAGGCCGCCAAGCCCGTAGATCTTCGAAAAGGTCCGCGTCATCACCACGTTGTCGCGCGCATCCACCAGGGCTGCGCCGCCATCGTAACCTTCGACGTATTCCGCATAGGCCCCGTCAAGCACCAGCAGAGCCTGAGGCGGAAGGCTTTCGGCAAGCCGCGCTACTTCGGCAGCCGAGATCATCGTGCCGGTCGGATTGTTCGGGTTGGCAATGAACACCAGCTTTGTCCGCCGGTTGCAGGCAGCGAGGATGGCATCGACATCCGCCGTCCGCTCGCGTTCGGGCACCTCGACCGGGGTCGCACCGACGGCCATCGTCGAAATCCGGTACATCAGGAAGCCGTGCTCGGTGAAGACCACCTCGTCGCGCGGACCGGCGTAGGCCTGGCAGAGAAAGGTGATGATCTCATCCGATCCGGCACCGCAGATGATGCGGGCGGCATCCAGCCGGTGCACTTCGGCAATCGCTGCGCGCAGGTCGGCGTGGTCCGTGACCGGATAGCGATGCAGGCTGTGGACGGTGCGGGCGAAGGCCTCTTTCGTCTTGTCCGACGGCCCGAACGGATTCTCGTTCGACGACAGCTTGACCACATTGGCCACGCCCGCCACATGCGCCTTGCCGCCCTCGTACAAGGCGATGTCAAGAATGCCTGGCTGCGGCTTGATCTGGTCGTTCATCCTGGCCCCCGCGGAATCCCGCCCCGTTTACCCGCCCGGCACGCCCAAGGCCAGAACCTTTCGCCCGGACCGGCGGTTGTTGCAAGGCGCGCTGACGCGCAAGCCATCTGTCTCGTCGTCGTGCCGCAGCACTCCTCCTCGGCGAATGTGGGTTTCACCCCCAAACCCCCAGAGTATTTGGGACATGGGCAAGCCAAATTTGCCCATGTCCCCAAACACTCCCGCCGGAGGCCCGGAGGAGGAGGGCGAAGTCCCGACGACGAGACGAAAGGCTTGCGCGTCAGCGCGCGATTCAGAAGGCGCCCGTCACACCGCGAGGAAGTTGGTGAACTGCCAGGGATCCTCGTCGTCGCGGTCCTCGGCGAAGCGGTTGATCCGGTTCTGGATCGGGGTCCAGTCGGTGTAGTGGCACTCGATCGACCCGAGGTAGGGACGCTGGACTTCCAGGCAGCGGACATGGTCCATCTCGTCCGCCTCGATGAAGCCTGCGTTCGGGTTCTCCGCCACCCAGACCATCGCCGCAAGCACCGCGCTGGTCACCTGCATGCCCGTTGCGTTCTGGTAAGGCGCAAGGCGGCGCGCCTCCTCGCAGGACAGCCGCGAGCCATACCACATCGCACCCTTGGCATGGCCATAAAGGAAGACACCCAGATCGTCGCCCCCGGCGGTGATCTCTTCAGCCGTCAGGATGTGATTGACAGGCTGGCGCTTCCCGGCCCCGTTCATCTCGTGCAGCGAAAGCACTGCATCGTTGCAGGGATGATAGGCGTAGTGGCAGGTGGGGCGGTAGGCCGCTTTGGACCCATCCCAGACCGTGTAATAGTCCGGGATCGACAGCGCCTCGTTGTGGGTGATGACAAACCCGAACTGCGGCCCCACATCCGGGCACCAGCTGCGCACCCGCGTATCCGCGCCGGGCCGGTCGATCCAGATCGCATAGCCCGGCCCGTGGTCGAAGGCATGGCCGTTCGGCGGCAGCTTCTTCTCATGCGTGCCCCAGCCCAGCTCCGCCGGCTGATAGCCCTCGGACAGAAGCCCATCCACCGACCAGGTGTTGACGAACACCCCCGGCACCTTGGCATGGGCCGAGACCTGTGTGTCCCGCTCTGCCACATGGATGCCCTTGACCCCCAGCCCCTGCATCAGCGCGGCCCAGTCCTCGCGGCCTTTCGGATCGGCCTTCACCCCGGTATCCGAGGCCAGCCGCAACAGTGCCTCCTTCAGCAGCCACGACACCATCCCCGGGTTCGCCCCGCAGCAGGAGATCGCCGTCGGCCCACCCGCATAGGCCTTCCCCAGCTCCCGCACCTTTTCCCGCAGGGGATAGTTCGTCCGCTCGGCATTCGGCAGGGTCGAGCCGAAGTAGAACCCCGGCCAGGGCTCGACCACCGTGTCGATGTACTGGACCCCCATTTCCTGGGCCAGTTTCATCAGCTCGATCGAATCCACGTCCACCGACAGGTTCACGATCATCCCCCGGCCCTGCGGGAACAGGGGCCGCAGCACATCCGCGAAGTTCTCCGCCGTCAGCGCCACCTGCAGATGCCGGATGCCATGGTCGCGTAGGATATGCGCATAGTCGTCCATCGGCTCGATGACCGTGAAATGCGCGCGCTCGAACCCGATATGCCGCTCGATCAGCGGCAGCGTGCCGCGCCCGATCGACCCGAAGCCAATCATCACCAGCGCGCCCTCGATCCGGACGTGGCGTTGCGTCGTCATCTGGCAATCCTTTCAGGATTTGTAGGATTTGGCCTGCAGATAATCCATCAGCGCCATCAGCACGCCCGAGACCACGAAGG
>WOUW01000087.1 GCA_009773055.1 Paracoccaceae bacterium | reverse complement strand
GGCGGCGGTGCCCGGCATCAACTGGCAAAAACCCATGGCCCCAACCGGGCTGATCGCCGCGTTGGAAAACCCGCTTTCCTGCTTCACCAGCGACTGGAAGAGAATGCGCCAGGTTGTGGGCGTGAGCCCGACCTTCACGACGCCGGGGTGCGTCTCGTAGCGCGCCGCCGTGGCGATGATCATCGCCTCGACCGTCTCACCTTCCCCGAAGAGCCGCTGGCTTTCGGGGCTGGTCTCCTCAAGAGGATAGACTTCATCGGCAGGGGGGAAGGTTCCCACCCCCGTCTCGAAGCCGCTGAGGTCAGTCACGCCGGTCGTATCTGCGAGGAAACGTTCATAGGCCGCCAGCTGGTCGTCTTCGATCTCGCTGAGTTCTGTGCGCGTGGCGAGTTTCTCCCCCTGCTTCACCGCGTCCTCAGCCTGTTCAACGAGACGCGAGATGAAGTTTGAGAGCCGCGAGCCGTCGATGATCGGCACGCCTTGGGCCAGAAGGCTCATAGGCACCGCAGTGCCGAGCAGAAGCCCGAAAAGGAGGGGGGTGCGACGCATGCGGTGGCTCAGTCCGCGCAATGGGCGTCGGGCGCGTTCATCGTCGAGACGATGACTGTCGCACCGTCGCTTTGCTCCCGCGCCGCGAAATACTTGCCCTCGGCCCGGAACTGGCCGTGGCAGGGAGAGACGGCCCCTGTCTCGACGCCAGCACAGGCGGAGAGGAGGGTGAACCCGAGAAGGGAAGTGGGGATCAGGCGGTTGCTTAAGGTCACGTCATGTCCTTCCAGAAATCGGGTGTGTCGCGCCAGCCATAGGGGGCGCGGTCTTCGCCAGATCGGCCGCCGCCAAGCACGGCGAGGGCGGGCCCAAGGGCCGCGAGATCCATGTTCACGAAGACCGAGCCGAGCGCAGGAGGGCGAGGCGCAGGCCGCCCGTGGGCGTGCAGAGGAACTCGGCCTCTTTCTCGTTCAGCCGCAGGATCCGGTAATCCTCGGGGTTTGCGCGCGGGTTCGGGTAGAGAAGCTGGGTCACTACGCTTTCCGCGATGATTTGCCCAACCTTGACCCGGGTCAGGTGTGTCGGTGTCTGAGTCAGCATCATCACCACGGCGTTCTTCTTCCGCATGGTGACAAGCCAATCGTGCAAGCGCTTCTCGAAGATCGGATCGTCGAGCATCTTCCAAGCCTCATCGATAACGATGAGGGTCGGGCGGCGATCCTCGATCACGCGCTCGATGCGACGGAAGAGATAGGCAAGAAGCGCTGAGCGCTCGGTCCCGAGATCGAGGATTTCCGACATGTCGATGCCGACCACATCTTCGGACAGGCTGATCTGGGATGTGGCCCCGGGCCCGAAGAGCCAGCCATGCCGACCCCCCTGCCCCCATTCCCGGACCCTTCCCACCAGATCGCCCTCGTCGTCTGTCGAGGCGACGAGGGTTGCGAGGCCGTCGAAAGTCCTGAGCCGCGGATCGGCCGAAACGATCTGACGGACGGCGGCGTTCAGGCTGACGGTTTGAGCGGTCTCGAAGGGGCGCGACCCTGCAAGGATGTCACCAAGCCAGTCGGTGAGCCAGGCCGCCCCGCGCTCGTCGACCTCGGTCTGAAACGGATTGAAGCCTGTCGCCTCGCCGATCCGGATCGCAGAATAGCTGCCACCCAAGGCGCGCACGGCCATCTCGAGGCCCCGGTCCTTGTCGATGACGAGGATGCGGGCATGCACTCGCCGCGCCTGCGCCATCAGAAAGGCCGTGCCAAGGGTCTTGCCCGATCCGGTGCGGCCCAAGACCAGCGTGTGGCCGGCGCTCGGCTCGGCACCGCGCTCGCCCTTATCGTGGAAATTGAAGCGGTAGAGGCTCGAGGTCACCGTCGGCAGCGCCGTGATCGTCTCGGCCCAGGGCGACTGTGCCTTGGAGCGACCTTCCGTCACCCGGTGCAGCGCTGCGAGGTGGGCGAAGTTCTGGGCTGACAGAAGTGCGGTGCGCGGGCGGTAGGCCCAGTTGCCCGGGGTCTGGGCGAACCAGCCAGACTTCGGAGGCGGCTTCCTCCAGCTGTTCCGGGGTCTCGGCCGTGACCATGACCGTCAGGTGATGTTTGCCGAAGACTTGTCGGCCCGAGGCGACGTTGTCCGCTGCCTCGTAAAGCTCCTGACGCAAGGTTTCGGCGGCATCCTCGGAAGCGCGCATCTGGCGCGCCGTGCGCTTGATGCGCTCTTCGATCTCGTTGTTGCGGGCCGGCGTGAAGCTGTTGGTGATGACGATGTCGTAGGGAAGTTCGAGCGCGTCGAGCATCCGCGCCCAGGTGCGTGCCGGATAGGATTTCACGCCGAAAATCGTCCCGAAACGCATCCCTTCGCTGGTTTCGATTTCCACCCGTTTGCCAGCAAAGATCATCTGCGATGACGCGACAGCCTCGGCAAGAAATTGGCCGCGCATCGGAAGCACCTTGGCCATCGGCTGCCCAAGAAGGACGCCAAGGAGACCCAGCCATTCCCCGGAGGAAACGGTCAGCCGCCGGAAGCCCAGACCCTGGCAGGCCCCGGCCAAAAGACCCATCGCTTCATTCAGGCGCTCGATCCTCTGGCCGAGGTCGCCTGTGAAGGCTGCCTTGAAGAGTGCGCCGATCAAAGGGACACGTTT
>WOUW01000086.1:1276-2952 GCA_009773055.1 Paracoccaceae bacterium | reverse complement strand
GAGTTGACACCTACCAAAACTGGTATCCCGTTGGATAGCGCTTCCGCTACAACCATTCGGAATCCGCGCCCTTCGGCTTCGTGTTTGCCAAACTTGTTTATGATCAGCAGGTCTGCACCTTGCACCATGCTTGCTGATACAAGGCCAACCGCTTTCTCCAAAGCCGCCGGGTCAAGCCTGCAACCGCGCGATGCTCGGCCGAGGTCCTGGCTGATCCGTAGAATTGGACCGTTGGGTAAGACTTGCACATCCATGTCACACGGCCCTGCATCGGAGCGCTCGGAGTTTATCTGGACCGTACCGCAGCAGCGAAACCCACGCGAGGCCATTGCTCTTGAAAGATTGAAGAGGATGAGATCGGTATCGCCGCGGCCCGGCGCCATTGTGTAAGCGAGGTTCATCTTCGGCCTTCTCAGTTTGGACAAAAGGGTTGGAATTCGACGAGTGCGCCTTCGGGCAGGAAATCACAGTCGGCTGGCAAAAAGATCAACCCGTCTGCTTCGGGTAACCCGCGGACATGGCCGGAATGAGTTTCGGCATCAAATATCACGACCTCACGGCCTTGGCCGTCAAAGCCTACGCATCTCGCGGGTCGTAACTCGCAACGACCGGGCTTCCTGGAAATCGCCGCTCCCGTAACGACATGGCGCCGGGTAACTCGCTCCGTTTCACCGGTTAGTCGGGCGACAATCGCCGTTCCGAAAAGCTGCCAGGTGACGAAGGCTGACAAGGGATTGCCTGGCAAACCCAGCCACCATGCGCTCCGAATACGACCGAAGGATACCGGCTTGCCCGGCTTGATCGCAACGCCACTAAATTGAATGTCCCCGCCAAGAGCTGACAGCGCAGGTTTGATGTGGTCTTCCTCACCGACCGAAATTCCGCCGGTGGTGATGACAAGATCGGCATTGGCAGCCAGTTCCGCAATCTGCAGGAACAACCCGTCGCGACTGTCAATGCCCTGTTCCACAGCAACAACATCGATCTGGGGCTGCGTCAGAATGCCGGTCAGCATGGGAGTGTTCACGTCCCAGATCTGAGCCTCGGCACGCAGAGCACCGGCCGTGCGAATTTCGTTCTGCCTCCATTTCACTACCGGCTCGGCGGATGTTGAGCCCGGGCGTTGGTCGCGTGGCTACCCGGATCGTCTTTCCCGTCCGCTTGACTTCTTCTTGCATCATGACCACGTCCGCGCCTTCAGGAACTTTTGCCCCAGTGAATATTTGCGCGGCTTGCAGGTCGACCAGAGGCATGGCTGAGGACTGCCCCGCCTGGATACGCGCTGCTACGTCCAGTACCCACGGTCCCTCACCCCGCAGCGCCGCAGAGGAAAAGGCAAATCCGTCCATTGCAGCGTTGTCGAACGGAGGAGACATGCTGCGTGAACTGACAGGGTCGGCAAGCACGCGGCCTAAAGCCTTGCCAAGACAGATGTCTTCCGTTCCGTCGACGATGGTCACGCAATGCCCAATCAGGTCGTGAGCGGCATCGATCGTCATCAGCTTCTTGCTTGTATCGTGACCCTCACAGCCACAGCCGGTCCGTGTCACTGGCTGAAGGATACTCATAGTGCTGCTCCTTCCTTGAAATGTCCTGGACCCACGCTGCAGTCGAGGTCGCGCAACAGGCCGTCCTTCAAACCGTAGATCAGCCCATGCACCCGGACTTTCGCGCCG
>WOUW01000086.1:0-1270 GCA_009773055.1 Paracoccaceae bacterium | reverse complement strand
CAGACCCGGCGGACGCCTTCGACCACGTTGAACTCGGCCAACCGGTCGCGCTGCGCCTCAAGGTCCGGCTGGCGGCTCAGATCGACCGCATAGGCGCGGGAAAGGCGTCGGATCGGCTCCAGCCAGTGGTCGGCAAGACCGTGAGGAAGATCCTCGGTTGCTGCCTTGACCCCGCCGCAGCCGTAGTGGCCGCAGACGATGATCTCGCGCACCTTCAACGCTTCGACCGCGAATTCCAGCGCGGACAGCATGTTCATATCAGAGGAATGAATGATGTTCGCCACGTTGCGATGGACAAAGACCTCGCCTGGGTCGAGCCCCGCCACGACGTTGGCCGGAACACGGCTGTCCGAACATCCGATCCAGAAGAATTCCGGGGCTTGCAGGGCCGCGAGACGGGTAAAGTATCCAGGTTCCTGCGCCTGTCTTTTGGCCGACCAGTCGCGGTTGCGGGCAAGGATATCACTCAGCACTGGTCACCCCCTGGCTGGTGGGAAGCCCGCGCCGCAACCGCATGTGATTGGCCAGACGGCGCAAGTCGCCCCGCGTCAACCGGGCGCGGGCTATGGGCAGGAGGATAGCGTTCTCCGCCACCAGATGGCGGCGGACATGCGCGGCGAAACGCGCAAGAACCTCGCGGTCTTCGCTGGAAAGGTCGGCCCCAGCGTCGAGGCAGTTGGCGATGGCCCCACGCACTGAAGGCAGCAGGGTCAGGGCCTGCTCCTGATCGTGGCGGATGCGGCCCAAGACGGAGGCGATGGAATCTTCATCGGTGCAGCGCCGCGCAAGGGTGGGGAACAGGTCTTCCACCTCATCCCGCAGATGCACGCCAAGCTCTTCGTTCAGAAAACGCAGGATGGTGACGCCTGCCGGGCGGTCGAAGGTCTCGGCGGCGACGAGGCGGTCTATCTCAGCGCAGATCTGGCGTTCGCGCAGATGGTCTTCGCTGATGAAGTCCAGCGGTCGGGCCAAAAGGCCCGGATCGGTGGGGCCTTGGCCGCTGCCACGTCGCGCTGGTTCTGACCGCTTCATGGGACGCTCCTGACCGTGGATCAGATCGGGGCCAGGCTTGCGCCGGTGATCGTAGCCTTCTGGCCAAGCCTGTTCACGAAGTCGCGCGAGGCACGGGCCCAGGCGGCCTTTTCGAGTGCCTCGGCGATCCTTGGCCGCACCGTTTCGAACGGCAGTACCTGCCCTGGGGCGAGTGCATTCAAGCGGATGATGTGCCAGCCATGCCGCGACAGGACCGGGGCCGGGGTCGTCTGGCCTT
>WOUW01000067.1 GCA_009773055.1 Paracoccaceae bacterium | reverse complement strand
CGCGAGGTCACCTTGCGGCAAGCCAACGGCGCGCCGTTGCGGACGGACGAGGGGCACTACCTCCTGGATCTGAGCCTAAAGCGGATCGGTAATCCCCGGCAGCTTGCGCTGGTCTTGAACCAGATCCCGGGCGTGGTCGAGAACGGGCTTTTCATCGACATCTGTGACGTGGTGGTGATCGGCCATGGCGACGGGCGGGTGACGGTGCGCGACATCAACTCTGGCAAGGTCGAGACGGGGTCGGTCGACCTGACCGAAAGCCGCAACATCTTTGCCGATCTGGATTGAGACGGACAGTTACCCGATCCAGTTATCCGATAGGGGCGACAAACCGAGAAGACGGCCTTCCCCTGCAGGCCCTGAACGCATAGCTCTGGCGGCGGTACAACGGCGAACGGAACGCATCATGGCATTCGACTACGACCTTTTCGTCATCGGCGGTGGTTCTGGCGGGGTGCGGGCGGCGCGGGTCGCTTCGGGCGAGTATGGCGCGAAAGTGGGTTTGGCCGAGGAAAGCCGGATGGGCGGCACCTGCGTCATCCGGGGCTGCGTGCCAAAAAAGCTGATGGTCTTCGCGTCGGGCTTTGCCGACATGATCGAAGAGGCACAAGCCTACGGCTGGGATGTGCAGCCGGGCCGGTTCGACTGGCCGACTTTCCGCACCCGGCTTGAGGCCGAGCTTGACCGGCTTGAAGCGGCCTATCGCAGCACGTTGAAAACCGCTGGTGTCACGGTGTATGACCAACGCGCCACGCTGGCCGACGCGCATCGGGTGCGGCTTGCCTCGGGGGCCGAAGTGACCGCCAAGCACATCCTGATCGCGACTGGCGGCCGGCCGTTCGTGCCCGAGTTTCCGGGGTCAGAGCTTGCCGTCACCTCGAACGAGATGTTCCACCTCGACGCGCTGCCAAAGCGGGCTCTGGTGGTGGGCGGCGGCTACATCGCCAGCGAATTCGCCTGCATCCTGAATGGCTTGGGGGTCGAGGTCAGCCAGTATTACCGCGGCGCGCAGATCCTTCGGGGCTTTGACGACGAAGCGCGGGGCCATGTCTCGAACGCGATGCGCGCTGGCGGGATCGACATTCACTGCGGCACGGATGTCATGCGGCTGGAGAAAACCGCAACTGGCATCCGCGCCGTGGCGACCGACGGGTCAGAGCGCGAGTTCGATCTGGTGCTTTATGCCACCGGACGGCGGCCCAACTCCGGTGGTCTCGGTCTTGAAGGTCTTGGCGTTGCACTTGGCCGCGAGGGGCAGATCGTCGTGGACCGGTTCAGCCAGACCGCCGTGCCCTCGATCTTTGCGGTGGGCGACGTGACGGGCCGGATCAACCTGACCCCGGTCGCGATCCGCGAAGGGCACGCCTTTGCCGACACCATCTTTGGATCGAAGCCCACTGCCTTCGACCACGAGCTTGTCGCTTCGGCAGTCTTCACCCAGCCCGAGATGGGTTCGGTCGGCCTGAGTGAAGAAGCAGCCCGGGCTCAGGAGCCCATCGAGGTTTACTCCACCGCCTTCCGCCCAATGAAGACGGCCTTCGCGGGCAAGCCGGACCGGGTGCTGATGAAGCTGATCGTCAGCCAGGCCACGCGCAAGGTCCTCGGATGCCACCTTGTCGCACCCGAGGCGGGCGAGATGATCCAGCTTGCGGCCATCGCGATCCGCATGGGGGCCACGAAAGAGGATTTTGACCGCACCTGTGCGGTCCATCCGACGATGGCCGAGGAACTGGTGACGATGCGAAAACCCGTGCGAAGCGCCTGACAACGGCGTGCAGTGGGTTGATTTCCGGCTGGATATGACCAGCTTAGGGAAAACGGAAAGAAGAGGTTCGGTTAAATGGCAGGTAGTGGCGGTCCGTGGGGTGGCGGTGGCGGCCCGGGCAACGATGACCGGGGCGGCAGGGGCAACAACGACGACGACGACCGTCGCGGCGGACGCCGGGGCGAAAGCGGTCCCCAGATCCCGGAAATAGACCAGCTGATGAAGCGGGGCCAGGAACAGCTGCGCGTCCTGATGGGCGGGCGCGGCAACCGGGGCACCGGCGGCCCGGGCGGCGATCCGGGTGGCCCGGTCTTTACCAAGCAGAGCGTTGGCCTTGCGGTCTTGGCGCTTGTGGCGGTCTGGTCCTTCATGTCGTTCTACACCGTGCGGCCCGAAGAACGCTCGGTCGAGTTGTTCCTGGGCGAAAGCTCGGGTGTCGGCAATCCGGGCTTGAACTTCGCGCCCTGGCCGATCGTGCGTTACGAAAAGGTGCAGGTCACCGGCGAACGGACAACCGACATCGGCACGGTGCAGGGCAACGCCGACAGCGGCCTGATGCTGACGCGCGACCAGAACATCGTCGATATCGGCTTTCAGGTGGTGTGGAACATCTCGGACCCCGAGAAATACCTCTTCAACCTTGCCGACCCGGAAATCACCATCCGCGCGGTCAGCGAAAGTGCGATGCGCGACATCATCGCCCGGTCCGAGCTGTCGCCGATCCTGAACCGCGACCGGGGCGTCATCTCTTCGGACCTGCGGACAGCGGTGCAGACGACGCTGGACAGCTATAACGCGGGTATCACGGTGATCCGTGTCAACCTGCAGGTCGCCCAACCCCCGCGTGAGGTGATCGACGCCTTCCGCGCCGTGCAGGCGGCCCAGCAGGAACGCGACCGGCTGGAGAAAGAGGCCGACGCCTACGCCAACCAGGTCACGGCCGGCGCGCGCGGTGAAGCTGCTAGGCTGTTGGAAGCCGCTGAAGGCTACCGTGCCGAAGCGGTCAACTCGGCCCAGGGTGAGGCGGCACGCTTCATCTCGGTTTACAACGAATATGTGAAGGCGCCCGAGGTTACCCGGCGGCGGCTTTATCTGGAAACCATGGAGCGGGTGCTTGGCGGCATGAACAAGGTGATCCTCGACGGCGTTGGCGGCGGCCAGTCGGGCCAGGGCGTCGTGCCCTTCCTGCCCCTGAACGAGCTTGGCCGGATGACACCCAGCCAGGGTGCCGGCACCACGGGAGGGTCGAACTGATGCGCGCGATTTATCTTGTTCCGGTTGCTGTTGTGCTTCTGGTGCTGATCCTGTCTTCGGTCTTCATCGTGGATGAACGGAAAAAGGCGCTGGTCCTGCAGTTCGGACAGGTCATGCAGG
The DNA here is from genome assembly GCA_009773055.1 of Paracoccaceae bacterium. Lineage (GTDB taxonomy): Bacteria > Pseudomonadota > Alphaproteobacteria > Rhodobacterales > Rhodobacteraceae > Tabrizicola. The sequence goes on along the minus strand of WOUW01000067.1, from coordinate 2,935 downwards.
TGAAGGAACAACCTGGCCTGGGCTTCAAGGTGCCGCTGATGCAGGACGTGGTGCTGTATGAAGATCGGATCCTCGGGCTTCAGACCCAGCCGATCGAAGTCACTTTGCTGTCGGATCGCCGTCTGGTGGTTGACGCCTTCGCGCGCTGGCGCATCGTCAACCTGGTGCAATTTCGCCAGTCGGTCGGCACGGCTGGAGAGGAGCGGGCACAGCAACTGCTTGGCAACATCCTCAGCCAGGCGATCCCCGAAGTCCTTGGCAACGCAACTCAGGAACAGGTGCTTAGCCAGGATCGTGCCGGGCTGATGAACCAGATCCTGACCATCGCCAAACGGGAAGGCGCGGCCCTGGGCGTAGACGTCATCGACGTGCGACTGACCCGGACCGACCTGCCGGAACAGAACCTCGAGGCGACCTTTGCACGGATGCGGGCCGAGCGGGACCGGGAAGCGGCGGATGAAAAGGCGCGCGGCGGCGAAGCGGCGCAGCGGGTGCGCGCGGCGGCGGACCGGACGGTGGTCGAGCTGACCTCGGACGCGCGGCGGCAGGCCGAGGTGATCCGTGGCGAGGCTGACGCCGAACGCAACCGGATTCTGGCGGAAGCTTTCGGACGCGACCCCGAGTTCTTCTCGTTCACCCGGTCGCTGTCCGCCTATGAGGTCAGCCTGAAGGGCGGCAACTCCTCGATCGTGATGCAGCCCGACAGCGAGTTCTTCAACTACCTGCGGTCTGAACGCGGCGCGGAAGCCGATGCGGCAGCAGGCGCGGCAGCGCCGGCACCGTGAGCACTCTGTTCCTGGCACTGGGTCTGGTGCTGGCGGTCGAGGGGCTGGTGCTTGCACTGGCCCCTCGTCGTATCGAGGACGCCCTGCGGATGGTCGCGTCGCTGGGCATCGAACAGCGGCGGATGATCGGGCTTGGGGCGCTGGCAGTGGGAGTGGTCATCGTCTGGCTTGCCCGAGGGCCGTGAATAATCCGTTCACATCCCTTTGAAGCGCCGCGACGGGGTTTGCATTGCGGGAACCTTTCACTAACTGTTTGTTCAAGAGCGACGCAGCAGGGTTCCAAAGGGAAGCCCACTGACGCCGGATTCGCTAAACTGGAGTTTGCATCGTGTCCGATCTAACACCTTCCATCCGTTCTGCCCTGCGATCCAGCACGCTTCTGGCGCTGGTCGTGGGCTTCGGTCTGAGCCTTGCGCCGGCAAGCGAGGTGCAGGCCTTTGGCGCGCCCGAAAGCTTTGCCGAACTTGCCGAGAAGATCAGCCCCTCGGTTGTGAACATCACCACCAGCGCCATGGTGGCAGGCCCGGTCGATGGCATGCCGATGGTGCCCGAAGGAAGCCCGCTCGGCGACCTTTTCAATGACTTCGGCGGCCCGGGCCCCGGTGGTCCGCAGCGGTCCGAGGCGCTTGGCTCGGGCTTCGTGATCAGCGAGGACGGCTATATTGTCACCAACAACCATGTGATCGAAGGTGCTGACGAGATCGAGATCGAGTTCTTCTCGGGTCAGCGGTTGAAGGCCAAGCTTGTCGGGACCGACCCCAAGACCGACCTCGCGCTGTTGAAGGTGGAAAGCGACAAGCCGCTGGAGTTCGTAAGCTTCGGCAATTCCGACCTGATGCGTGTCGGCGACTGGGTCATGGCGATGGGCAACCCGTTGGGCCAGGGCTTCTCGGTCAGCGCGGGCATCGTGTCGGCCCGCGGGCGCGAACTGTCGGGAACGTATGACGATTACCTGCAGACCGATGCTGCGATCAACCGGGGCAACTCGGGCGGGCCCCTGTTCAACATGGACGGGCAGGTCATCGGCGTGAACACCGCGATCCTGTCGCCAAACGGCGGCTCGATCGGCATCGGCTTCTCGATGGCCTCGAATGTGGTTGCCAAGGTCGTGGACCAGCTGAAGCAATTCGGCGAAACCCGGCGCGGCTGGCTTGGGGTGCGCATTCAGGACATCTCGCCGGAAATTGCGGAATCGATGGGCCTTTCGGTGGCGTCCGGTGCGGGCGACGTCATCACCCGCTTTGCCGGGCAGGAAGTGTCGGATGCCGGCGACCTGACCCGCCGTGTGGCCGACGCGCCGATCGGCGAGGCCGTGCCGGTGATCGTCCTGCGCGACGGCAAGACCGAGACGCTGCAAGTCACCCTTGGCCGCCGCGAAGAGGCCGAGGCCGAGACGATGCCTGCCTCCTCGCCGTCACCAGAGGCGCCAAAACAGCTGGAGACGCTGGGCATGACGCTGGCACCCCTGGACGACGCGATGCGGTCGCAGCTGGGGCTTGATGCCGCCACTGAAGGGCTGATGATCGTCAAGATCGATCAGGCATCCGAGGCGTTCACCAAGGGCCTGACCGAGGGCGACCTGATCACCGAGGCTGGCCAGCAGAAGGTCGTGCGCCTGCAGGATCTGGAAGACCGGATCAAGGAAGCCAAGGATGCGGGCCGCAAGTCGATCCTACTTCTGGTGCGGCGCGGCGGCGATCCCCGCTTTGTGGCGCTGTCGATCCAGTAACCTGCGCCTGATGGATTGTGATGGCGGCGGGGTGCTCTCGCCGCCAAATTCCTTGCTTAAGGAATTTGGCCCCGGCCCTAGGGCTGGTCGCCCGCCCTTACCCCGTCATGCCGGAACCCGGGGTCCAAAAGCCGGTCCAGAAGCGGCGAGAGATCCTCGATCAGCTCGGCCACCACATGCACCACGCCTGCCTCGCGCTGCAGCTTGCCCGTGACCCGCAAAAGCCGCCCCGCGATCACTGCCCGGCGGAAGCGTTCGTAGACATTGGCCCAGACCACCACGTTGGCGGTCCCCGTCTCGTCCTCAAGCGTGATGAAGATCACCCCCTTCGCCGTGCCCGGCCGCTGCCGCACCAGCACCAGCCCCGCCACCGTCACCCGCGCGCCCGCAGGCGGCTCGCCCAGCCGCCCGGCCTGCAGGG
>WOUW01000066.1 GCA_009773055.1 Paracoccaceae bacterium | reverse complement strand
CTCGCCATAGCCGGTGGTCGCGAAAACGCGGCTGCCAGCGGTGGCAAGTCCGCCCGCCGACTGACCGCCGCCCTTGTCGAAGGACGCGGTCAGGTCGGTCGCCCACAAGGTCGCGCCAGCCGTCGAGGTGGCAGTCACGCCCACGCCAGCGTCGATCGTGAAGATCCGGCCATCGGCCACGACCGGGGCCGCGCCGATCCGGTTCTTGCGGCTGGAACCGGCGCCGATCTTGGCCGACCAGGCCAGCTGCGGGGTCGAGGAAAGTGCTGCATGCGGCATCAGGTGGCGGGCGTTGCCGGCACGATGCGTCCAGTCGCCGCCGCTTTGCGGACCGAGCGAGATCGCGACGCTCTGATTCTCGGGCGCGGTTGGGGCGGTCGGGGCGGGCTGGCCTTCGACCGGGATAGACGACTCAAGATCCGCGCGCACCGGGAAACGTTCACCCGACAGGACCACTTCCTTAGGGCCGCACCCTACCAGCAGCGCCAGAAGTCCCGCGCCGGTCATCAGCCTGATCGTCATGCCTGCCACTTGAAAGGACCTTTCGCTTGCGTCCATCGCTGTCTCAACCGCCCGCCGTTTCCGGAAGAGTGCCACCAAGGGCCGTGATCATCTGCCCAAGCCGCGCCCGCAATGCACCCGAGGCTTCCTGATCCTGCATCAGGGCGACAAGTGCGGCGATGGCGTCGTCGGGCTTGCCTTCCTCGATCAGAAGATAGGCCAGTTGTTCCGCGGCGAGGACCCGGTAGGGACGACCTGCCACGGCAATTCCCTCAAGCGCCGCACGACGGTCGGCGACGGCAAGGTCGGTCCCGGCAACCAGCACCCGGCGCAGAACGGCAAGATCGCGGTAAGCCGGTGATAGGGTCGCGTCATTCGCCACCTTTTCGAGCGCGGCGAGCGTCGCAGCCTTGTCTTCGGCCGGGTCGGAGGCGAGGATCAAATTCAGGATCGCGGTCTGTTCGGCCCTGGACGGCACGGCGGCCAGAGCGTCGCGCCGTTCTTCGGGCGTGCCCTGGTCGAGAGCGTCGATCAGCGCGTCGCCGAAGGCCTGGGCCCGCGACGCATCGCGCGCGCTGGTCCATTCCGACCATGCCGTTCCCCCGACAACGCCAAAGATCGCCACCACGCCGATCCAGCCATATTTGCGGAACAGCCGGAACAACCGGTCACGGCGCACCTCTTCGGTGACTTCCTCGATGAAGCTGTCGGGATTGCTCAACGCCGTGGCCTCTATCTTCGTTTTCCCCGTCTTACAGGGAAAGCCCGCGCGTTGCCAAGCCCTGCCCGGCCTGCCTTGACCCTAGAACTTGGTCGGCAGGCCCAAAGTCTTGCGGAACGACGGGATCCACTCCTCATAGCTCGGCGGCAGGGTGCCTGCGGCCTGCATCTCTTCAAGGATCGCCAGTGCCTCCTGGTTCTCGGCCGTGGGGTCCTGCAGAAGGACGGCGCGCTGGTCGAGCGCGCGGACAAGGTCGATCTTGTACCAGGGGTCGTCGGGATAGGCGGCGGCCAGGTCGCGCATGATGCGGAGGGATTCGTCCTGATGGACAAGCGCGGTCTCAAAGTCACTGCGGTCGGCCAGGGCGCTGGCGACGCTGGCCTGACTAAGCGCGAGGTTGCGATACCAGACCGGGTTCACACTGTCCTGGTTGACCAGCCAGTCGCGGAGCGCAAGCGCGTCCTGATGACTTTTGAGAGCTGCGGCCACGTCGCCCGTTGCGGTCTGGGCATTGCCGAGACGTTCCAGCGCCAGGCCAAGGTCGTTGGCCCAGGGCTGGCTGTAGGGGTCGATGTCGAGAAGCAGGTTGCCCTGCGCGACCATGGCTTTGAAGCTGTCAACGGCGGCGCGGTTGTCGCCCATGGCGACCTGCGCATCGCCAAGCCGGTTGAGCGTCACCAGCCGGTCATGCTGGTATTCGGGCAGGTCCGGGTCCAACTGGATCAGCCGGTCGGCGGTGTCCAGCGAGGCGAGCGCCACGGTCAGCGCCTCGCTGTTCCGGGCAAGCTGCATCAGGGCCGAGGCATGCAGATTCTGCGCGATCGAGAGATCACGAAGGGTGAAGGCATCCTCGGGCGCGGCCCCGGCAAGCTGGGCGTGCCCGGCCACAGCGTCGGCGATCAACGGCTCGGCAGCTGCAGGGTTACCTTCTGCCAGGTCCAATTCCGCCAGCGCGGTCATGGAATAGGCGGCGTCACGAACATAGACCGGCACCGATGGGGCGGCGGCGGCAAGCGACTGGCGCAGGTCGAGCGCCGCCTGCAACGCCTCACGCGCGCCTGCGGGGTCGCCCATCGCGGCACGGATATCGCCGATCTTCTTCAGCGCCGTGCCAAGGTCAGCTTGCCGCGACAGGTCTTCGGGGTTCAGCGCGACCATCGCTTCCGAGATGGCCCGCGCCCGTTCCTGCGCCTCAAGTGCTGCGACGAAGTCGTTCTCGCCGAAATGGATGTCGCCCATCCGGTCGAGGCTGACCAAAAGATCCTGCTGCCAGACCATATTGGTCGGATCAAGCGCGGCAAGCTTCTCCCGGATCGTCATCGCCGCCTGATGGGCAAGGAGCGCCGAGTCCATGTCGCCAAGAAAGCGCTGCACATCGCCGATCCGGTCGAAGTTGATCGCCAGATCGCGCTGGCGCGGCTTGTTGTCGGGGTCAAGCGCGGCCAGTTCCTCACGGATCGCCAGGGCCTTGCCGAAAGTGTCCAGTGCCGCGGGATAGTCACTGTCGCTGACCAGCATGTCGCCGATCCGTTCATAGCTGACCGACAGGTTGCGCCGGATGGTCTGATCGCCGGGGTATTCTGCAACCAGTGCCTCGCCAACTTGCAGGGCCGTCTCGAAGGCGACCTTGGCACCCGCCTTGTCGCCCATCGCCAGCCGGGCATCGCCGATGCGTTCCTGGGTGAACGAGATGTCCATCCGGTAGGTGACATTCTGCGGGTCGGTCGCCAGCAATGCCTCGGCGATAGCCAGCGCTTCGGTATGGGCCTCAAGTGACCCGGCATGGTCGCTTCGGGCAAGCCTGATCGACCCGACGCGGTTCACTGCGACCTGCCTGTCGCGCATGAGATCGGTGTCGTCGGGGCGCTGGTCGGCTTGCCACTGGGAAAACTCCAGTGCGGTGGAATAGGCGGTTTCGGCCTCTTTCAGATAGCCCTGCTGCTGCAACACACTGCCAAGGTCGTTCATCGACCAGATCAGCTCGCGCACCCATTCGACATCGGTGGTATTGGCCTCGACCCGGTTTTGCGCAAAGGCAGCGCGGGTGGAATAGGCCTGATAGGCAGCCTCGGTGTTGCCGGCCACCAGTTGCAGCTCACCAAGCGAGGTCAACGCGGTGACGTAGGAAAACTGCGCCTCGCGGTCGATGCCCTGATCGGCGACTTCGGCGTAAAGGGCAGTGGCCTTCCTCAGATCGGAAATTGCCAGGTCATAGCGCAGGTCGGTGCGCGCTGCGTTGGCGTTCAGCAGGTGGGTCGCGGCTTCGGACAGGGTGCGAGAAAGGTAAGTCGCCTTGATCGACGTGCGGGCGGTGGCGTCGATTTCCGCGGCATCGGTCAGAAGCGCGCGGGCGGCGTCGAAGGCACCGAGGGTCAGCTGTTCTTCGGCCTGTGACCGAAGGTCGGCGACGCGGGGGTCGTCGGATTGGAAGCGCTGCAGTTCAGTCTGGAAATTCTCATAGGACTGGGCGGCCTCCATCAGCATGCCTGCGCGTTCCTCGGGCGTCTGACGTTCAAGGTCGGCAGACAGAAGAGCCGCGTAAAGCGGCGCAAGCGGCAGGTTCCTTTCGGCGGCCAGCGTCTCGACCTCGGCGCGGATGTCGGGGGTCAGGTCGGCCATCGCGATCAAAAGCTGGTCGCGTTCGGGCAGCACACCCTGCCCCGAGATGAAAACCAGTTCTGGCAAGCCGCTTTCGATATAGGGCAGTTGCTTGCCCCGGCTGCGGTCGTAGACGTCCTGCTGCACCAGCGTCAGTGCGGTGCGCAGTTCAACCCCGGGAGTGGCGAAATGGCGGACGAGGGCGGCGGTAAAGGGGGAGTTCTGGCCGTCACCGTCCGACGCGGTCTCACCGGGGGCAGCCGAGAAAGCAAAGAGAACACCATCGGCGCGACCGATCCGGCCCATCCCGGGCGATGGCAGGGATCTGGTCGGCGGGTCATCTTCCAGTGCGGTCGCCCCCCGGCCTTCGGAAACGCCTCCGGAAAACGGATCGTTCCGACAGGCGTCCAGAAGGACAATGGCGACGGGCGCGACCGAACGGACCGCCTCTTGCGCCTCGGACAAAGGCAAGGAGGTGGCCTTGAGCTGGTCTGATGATGCCGCATCTGCATCGGTCGGTAACAGGTAGTTCACCCCGTCGATGGCGACCCCGTGCCCGGCGAAGAACAGAAGCGCCACATCGGCTCCCTTGGCGTCTTCCTTGAAGTCGTCCAGCGCGCGGCGGGTGCGTTTCAGGTCACGGTTGGTTTCGGTGAAGACATCGAAATCCAGCCCTTTCAGCACTTCTTCGAGCGCCCGGGCGTCATTGGCGGGGTTGGACAGCGGGCGAAGTTGGTCGTAGTCCTCTGCGGCGATGAGAAGCGCGACCCGACGTTCGGCCAGGGAGGCATTGGCCACCCCCAGCCAGAAGATCAGAACCAGTCCGAGACGCCGGAAAAGCATCGCCTACCCCTTTCGGATGGGCGAGAGAATGCGGAAGCCTGACCGGTTGGTCAAAGGAAAAAGCCTGTCATCTGACGGGCTTCACACCTTGGTCAGACCTTGGGGGCATAGCGCCAGTTGTGGTCCGGCGGCAGGTCGGTCGAGGTGTAGACGCGCTTGGCGCCTTCCAGCTCGGCAATGGGGCTGGCGAAGTCCTCGCCTTCCATGATCTGGCGCTGCCACATCGCGGCATAGACGCCGCCCTGTTCGAGCAATTCGTCATGCTGGCCGCGTTCGACGACCCGGCCTTCTTCCAGCACAAGGATCTGGTCGGCGTCGGCGATGGTGGACAGGCGGTGCGCGATGGTGATCACGCTGCGGCCCTGCCCCATCTCGGCGAGGCTCTCCTGGATCGAGCGTTCGGTCTGGGTATCCAAGGCACTGGTCGCTTCGTCGAGGATCAGGATCGGCGGGTTCTTCAGCAGCGTCCGGGCAATGCCCACGCGCTGCTTTTCCCCGCCCGAAAGTTTCAGACCGCGTTCGCCGACCTTGGTTTCATAGCCTTCCGGCAGGCGGACGACGAAGTCATGGATGCGGGCGGCCTTGGCGGCGGCAACGATGTCCTCTTCGGTCGCGTTCGCCTTGCCGTAGGCGATGTTGTAACGGATCGTGTCGTTGAACAGGAC